>PFGG01000065.1:260658-344850 GCA_002783405.1 bacterium (Candidatus Blackallbacteria) CG13_big_fil_rev_8_21_14_2_50_49_14
CCAGACTTTCTGCGGCATTGTAGTGTTTGCCATAGGCTTTCTGAACCTGGGCGAGTGAGTTGCCCAAACCAATTCCCGCCAGGGTTTTCCAGGCATTGGGCGCAAAAATTCGGACCGATTCAAGGGTTTGGGCCGAATCCTGGCGTTCAGACAGCAACACCAGATCAAAACCACAGACTTTTGAAAACCAATGCTGATGGTAGGCCCCATCCGCCCCCCAAAACTGACGCTCGCCTTTTTGCAACTTACAGTGTTTAAAATCCGGAAGTTTTGACACTGCCAAACCGAGTTTCAGGGGCCCGATTTTCTCCGCTTGCATCAGGTCAAAGACCCCGGCTTGAGCAGGTGCAGTGCCGATGCCCCAAACCAGCAAGAAACCTCCCAAAGCAAAACGCGAAAAGGTGCGTGAAAAATTCATGGTGTTTCCTCTTTGACAGTTTCAAAAAACTTCGTCATGATAAGGAATGGTAACACATCATGCCTATTTTCATGATTCTGCTGGGCTTGGCCTCTTTGCTGATCGCGCTCTGGGGAGCGTGGCGCTTCTGGCTGCGTTTGGGCTATTTTTTGGGGCCCCAGAACGCAAGCCGCGAGGCCCTTTGGCAAGCCCAGCTGCTTGAAGCCGAATCCAAACGCAAAGAGCGCTGAATCAGCGGGGCTGAGGATTTAAAATTTCTTCCAGCCGGTCAATAAAACTGTGCTTCCAAAAGGGCAGAGCCAGTTTGCGCGTCAGCCAAGCATAGAGTGGAAGAAAGAGCGGGTATTGAAGGGCTACATAGTAGGTATACTCAATGCGCGTGCCCTCAGGGGCATCACTCAAAAGCAGTTCTTCGTCTCCGCGGGTATTGAAGCTGAGATTATGCGTCTGGCAGCGATAGCCCCTGTCTGGCAACAATTCAACCTCCAGCTTAATTTTCACCTTGGGAAAATACTTCCCAAAAGAAGCAGCCTGCGCTTCAAGTGTCAGCAACTGACCCTCACGTTTCAGCAGCTTCATGGCATGGGCAATTCTGGGAAAATGTTCAGGCATGCGTTCAAAATCTGAAATGATGGCGTAAACAGCCGCCCGATCGGCATGAACCAACCAATCGCCCTTCACCGCTATTTTTTCTGACATACACACCTCACCTCACGCCTATTCGCTTCCCGCAGGTCACCCCAAACAAGGGCAGACAAAGCCTTCACACGCTGGTATCAGCATACTCTATTTGTTTAAACGGCTCGCGGTTTTCGCCGTTTCACAATTTCCAAAAAGCGCATTTGGGAGGGCAAGCCTGTTTGCTTGGCTTTCGCTTCAAAGGCCAGATCAAATAGCTCTGCCTGCTTTGAATCGATATCATAAATGGAATCTTCAATAAACCGACCTTGCGCATTTTGAAGGGCCCCTGCCTGCAATTCAAAAGCCTGCAAGGCATCTGCATAGTGATGATCTGCCGTGGCAATGCCATACTGTTCAGCGGGAACAAAGCCCAAGCGGACATAATAGGCCGGATCGCCATAAATCAAAATCGCCTGAAAGCCCAATTCCCGAGCTACTTTTTGACTGTGCGCAATCAAGGCCCGGCCAATACCCTGGCGCTGAAAGTCGGGATGCACAGACACCGGCCCAAAACACAATACGTCAAGCTCCCTTTGATCGTCTTTTTGAATTTTGGCTTGGGTATAAACAATATTGCCAACCAGGCGTTGCTCCAGACAGGCCACAAAATCGAGTTCAGGAACAAAGCAGGTAGCCTCACGCAGAAGATGCAGGAGATAGTGTTCATTGCAGCCGGGCTCATTCAGATTCCAAAAAGCAGAACGGGTTAAACGTTCAATCTCTGAATAGTCTTTTTTTTCTTCCAATCGAATCGTAAGCGTCACCGGCCAGTCCACCTTTCAAGCGACTTTCTTCAACTATCACCAAAAACTATTTTCCCAGAAACGCAGCTTCCAATTCAGAAATCACAATTTTTTTCATGCCCAGCATCGCCTTTAAGACGCGTGCAGCCCCTTCCCGGTCAGGCGATTGCAGAAACCCAGCAAGCGCTTGGGGCACAATCTGCCAGGGAAAAATACCTATTCGCCCTGGCAGACTCTGCTTAAAGGGTGTTTTGCTTAGAGTGTGTTCTGGGTCTCGACGGGCAGAAAGACCCGGTAACTGGCTCCGCCATAGTGAGAGAGCATTTGAGGACGGATATGATCAGAAATTTCATTGCCCTGACCATCCGCGATTGAAATATGGCCAGAACGAGAATGCCCCTTGCCCCACACCACGATCGCGCCTGCTGGCAATTTTTCCAAATGATCGAGGGAAGGGAAGATCTCTTGAAAATGACGGTTCTTGGCCAAATAATCGGCAGCCATATACGCATGGTACCCCTCTAAAAAAGGCTCAGTCACGGAATGGATCGCATCGGCGACAAAACGGTAGCAATATCTTTCCGTGCCAATCACATGCGAGCGGGAATAATTCACCAGGGCCACGCCCATACGGGCATTGTAAAGACCCAGGCTGGCTGTTTTTTTAAGTTTATCAAGGGTTTCAGGCCCCACGATTCCCCAGTAATGGCTTTGGGCTTGAACCAATTGGTGTTTTTCTTGAAATTGACCAATAAAATTCAGGGTTTCACGGTCAAAATGCTCATTCAGAAGCACCGGATAACCCAAACGTTTCAAAAGCGTTTTGACTTCTTTCACAGCCGGCCCTTGCTGTCCTACACGTAAAAGCGCACCCTGCTGAATTTCAGTCAGACTGGGGGAACGCAGCGCATCGGCCAAGCGCTGTTGATCAATCAAAGCAAGATCATCTGACCTGTTTTGACGGATATCTCTATATGCGAGTTGCAGTTTTTCTGTGGGGGGTTCCGCTTCAGAATGCGTGGCGTGGGTAGGAAGAGAGCTGTGCTCTAAGTTGGAAGTAGGTGTGGCAAATGCGCTCTGCAGTAAAAAAAATTGCGCCAAACCTAAGATAGTGACTACGATGTTATTCATTTAAAAACCTCTGTTTTGCTTTTTCTGTTCCCTGCCTCCATCAGGGGATTCCCTAACAAAAGTTAAAGAAAAGGCAAATTTCAGCCGTTGGGCATTATGACCCTTGGGCCTAAAATACGGCAAGTAGTTAGCAAAAACGCCCTGTTTTATGCGCTGCGCCCAAAACCTGATCAGAACAAGCGTTCAGGCTTCTGGAAAAAATTTTCGTGAGGGTGCCCCTGAACGCAATTGTTATAAAAATGTGACGAAAATACAGCAAATCATTTTTGTTTTAGATGATTTTAGATTATTCATTAAATTTTTGAAAATGATTAGTTTTCCTCAAAATCTTTGTCCATTTTGAGCTGAAACTCAAGCCTCCCAAAAGTTGGCGACAAGACGGCGGGCATCAAACTTAGCTTCCAATCTTTGCCTCAAGCATTTGAAGAATTTCCGGGTTGTTTTTCTTTCTGGCAAGCTCCAATAAAGTGGTTCCATCCATAATTTCAAGAGATTCTATCGGAAAAATCGGGAAATAATTTGAATCATCTTGATCTTCAGGCATAAAGGATTTACTGAGTGCATCCCGTTGAAACCTGCGGTTGGGATTGGCTCCTTTTTCAAGCAGAAAGCGCACCCATTCCTGTTTATTTTTGGAAACCGCCCAAAATAGAGGGGTCAGACCGCCGGGTTGAACCCTGTCAATCTCAACCCCACGTGCTAAAAGACTGGCAATAATCGCATCGTGGCCTTGGCTGAGAGCCACCAGAAACGGCGTACTGCCAAAAGGCCCAAAGGCCTCTAAATCAGCTCCTGACTCCGCAAAGAGTTCAAACAGGGCTTGCTGAGCCTGGATTTGAGCCTGATGCTCCTGAGGATTGTAAAACTTCATTTCCAGCAAGACAAACAAAGGCCTGAGATGCCCACTGATGGGCAGATTGAGGTCAGCCCCTTTTTCAATTAAAAATCTTGCCAGCTCAAGATCCAGTTGAAGCGTGGCCAAGCCCAAGGGAGTCATCTCTGTTTGATAAAAACTTCCAAAGCGATTTCTTATTTTCGGACAGTTGATTTCGTATCGTTTTTCAAGCTCAGGAAGTGCGATCAGCGCATTGGGAGATAAGCCCTGAGCCAGTAGAAAATCAACCTGCCTGAGATCGCCACAGCTTAAAAGATTGCTCATCACATCGCCAAAAGGCGTCCGGGCTTTCCAGTCGACAGCATATTTTGCGAAACTTGGTAAAAGCTGCGGGTTTTCCTGGGCCGCTAAAATCAAGGGCGAATAGCCGAGTCGATCCTGCTTGTGGGGATCGGCCCCCTTCTTCAGCAAAGACTCAAGGAAGACCTGATCTCCTGCTGCGGCAGCCCAGTGCAAGGGGGTCCAACCAGCTTCATTGGCCTGATTGGGGTTTTGATTTTTTTTCTTAAGTGCCTGAAGCTGTTTCTGAGCTGTTTTTTTGGCATAATCCTTGAATACTTGGGCTTGTTTAGAAGAAGGGTCATAAAAGTTCATAAAATAATTCAAACCATGCATATTTTTCTGCCAGGGATTGGCTCCCGCATCCAACAAAAGCTTTTCAATACTCCCATTCAGGTTTTGAGAGGGGCTATTGAGCGCCATAAGCATCGGCTCTTTGTTCTGAAGGTCGTAGAGATTCACGGGCACTCCCCGTTTCAATAAAACCCGCACTGCCGTGAAATTAGAATATCTCAAAGCCTCTGCAAGATAAGACCCTTCCGTTCGAATCGGAAAGGACTGTTTGAGCAGAAATTCCAAACAGTTTAAATTCAACTTCTCGACACGCAAAGCATGGTGAAGGGCGTCCCAACCTGTATCATCTTTTTGCATCAGCTTGCCGCCATGAGCCAGCAAAACCCTCAACAGAGGCACCGAACCCCTTTGTGCGGCCTTCATGACAGGCGTCACACCGTCTTCACCGGCAAAGGATTTGCCCATTGAATCATATTCCAAACCCAAATTGGGATCCGCTTTGAATTTCAACAATAAATTGACCATCTTAAGGTCATTGCGCGCAATTGCAGCCTGCAAGGCGGTCCAGTGAAAAACTGAAGCATCAGGTTTGGCCCCCTTTTTAAGTAAATACTCAACAATCGGGTAATGCCCTTTTTCAGCGGCTTTCACAATCGCAGGCGAGTGAAATTCATAACTTTCATTGATATTATAAAGATTTCCATCTAGATCTATCTGGGCATTCATCAATTTTTGCAGCGCCTTGAGATCACCCTTTTCAGCTGCCTGCAAAAATGCCTCTTGAGCAGAATCTGCAAAGACAGCGGGAGCCAGCATCAGTCCGAGCAAGAGCATCAAGCTGAAAAGTTTCAATCGAGAGATCATCCAGGGGTTCTCCTCTTTCATTACAGATCAGATTTCATTTTCACATGCCTATGCTTCAATTTCAAAGCGTGGAAATCGCAAAGCAGATCCTTAACGGTTCACCGCTCAGCAAAAGGCGCTTTGCAGAGAAAACACACGCAACAAAATATTCTAATTCAATCACTTAATTAGAATAAATACAGCAAACAAAAGGCCTTGCCACTCAGATTCTGGGCCACCCGCAGTGCTGTATTATCGAGGGAAGGCCTCAAGGAATCGGAGAAGGTTTGTGCTCCTGCTTATTGCTCTGTTTGTTGGGCTTCATCGCTGTGTCCATGGAAAAGCGCAAAGGCCTGCTGGGGAAGATGAAGGGTATGAAAGCCATTGGTCACCCATAAATTTTCAAGCGCCAGCGACTGCTTCATCATGCGAGCAAATTCAATATCTGTTTTGCTCGGACTGGGTGAGGCATAGGGGTCTGCCTTCTCTGGAAAAAAATTATGGTTGTGCAAATGGGCCCACACTGTCCAGCCCTGCTGACGATCAGATTCAATCTGCGCCATAACCAGGGCATTCATTTTCAAACCCGGTTGATCCAAAGTAGAAAAATAGACTTTGTAGCGCATATCTCCTGATTCATTTCGCCGCCGCAAAATAAAAGCACCAAACTCCGAGGGAGCCTGTAACATCGGCAAGCGCGCAGTCTGTTCGCTCAATAAAAGTGCTTCCAGGCAGTTCATTGGTTCGAGATGAGCCACCCGACTCGAGAGCGCAAGTCGCTTATTATAGGCTTCCCCATCCTCTGCAGGGGGGTGCATCAAAGCATAGGCATGGGGTTCAAGTTCGGGTATCTGGGTCTGAACCGCCTGACGAAAAGCAGCTAAACTCGCTGAAGCTGGCAAAAGAGTAGACCAGAACACAGGATTTTCTGAAAATTGCCAGATTTGATGGAGCTCATGAGAAGCTTTGAAAATGATCTGCGCATTCTGAGTCCAACGGCAGGCACTTTCAGATGCTGGCGTGGCACTGGGCAGGGCCCTGGCCTTGGGGCCCCACAGCAAAATAAAGAGCAGACATAAAATAGCTTTCAGCATGGTTTACTTCCTCGGGCCGGGCTTTGTTTTGCTGCTCAGCGCAGGCACAGCCTGCCCCATTGTATACCAAAGGAAAAAGGGACGTTGTCTGAAACACCCCGTCAAAGTGCAAATCAGCTGCCCAAGACCAATCTCAGCTATACTTATAACGCAGAAGACTCCGTGCCAAGCAACCAATTGTTTTAGGCTGTCCAGAAAAAATCTGGATGATAAAAAACATCAGACTATCGATTTATAAAAGAGGGCCCCATGAATTCAACGAAAAAAAATGAATTCGCAGAACTGATCAGCAATCCAGATTTGCTGAATTATCTTGAATCCGCTTCCCTTACCATCCCCACCAAAATTCAAAGCGACTGCATTCCCAAACTGATCGGGGAAGGCCATTTCACGATACAAAGCCGTACCGGCACCGGCAAAACCCTGGCCTATCTTTTGCCCCTGATTCAACGGCTGAAAGCCATGGAAGCCCAAGCACAATCGGCACCCAGTGGCGGCCCCCAGGTTTTGATTGTGGCCCCCACCCGCGAATTGGCCCTGCAAATCTTCGATGTGGCCAAAGAAATCTCCCATTTTTCAAAACTGCGCATTCGCAAACTGGTGGGCGGCGACAAGGGAAAATCTTTAAAAAGTATGTTCACCACCTCGATAGATATCCTGGTTGCAACGCCCGAACGCTGCATCCGCTCATTAAAGAACAAAGAGCTTGCCAAAGAGAATTTGAAATTTCTGGTTTTGGATGAAGCCGATCAGCTTCTGGAGCCCTCGTTTAAAAAAACAATCAAGGACATTGCCTTTGAATTAAGCGCGCAAAATCTTCAACTCTTTTTAGTCAGCGCTTCCCGCCCTGCAAATTTTACTGAAACCATCCGTGATTTTTTTCCCGCTTTTGAACTGCAAACCCTTGGGGAAGGCGAAGCAAACCTGCTCAATAATACCGTCGATATTTTTAATATTGCCTTGGAAGAAGCCAGTAAATTCAGCTATGTCAAGGTGTTTATCAAACAACAAAAAGACCGGAATGGCGTGATCTTCATGGGCAATAAAGCACGCGCCAAACGCTTGTTTGAAGAGCTTCAGACCGCAGGTCAAAAGGACCTTTACCTGCTGCACAAAGATTTAGAGATCAAAGAACGTGTCAGCGTCATGGACAGTTTTAGAATTAACGGTGGAATTTTAATTTCTACAGATGTCTTTGCCCGTGGCATCGATATCCCCCATTTAGAGTGGGTCCTCAATTTTGATCTGCCCTCTGAACCCTATTATTATCTCCACCGCAGTGGGCGTGTGGGGCGCTCTGGCCGCGCCGGCAATGTCTATAATTTTGTCACTTCAAAAGATGCCGAACGCATGGCCCGCATCAACAAAGCCCTGAGCAATCAAGGGCGCGGAGATCTTCAAATTGTTGCAACAGCAGCCAAAAAACAGGCTTTGAAAACAGCACAAAAAAACAATGCCAAAGCCAAAGCTGCACAAAAACCCAATTCAAAAAAGGCTTCAAACTCAGATTACAAAGCGACACCCAAGCCGGGAGCAAAAGCCCCAGCAAAATCTGGCTTGAAGTCTGGGCAAAAGCCAGGTACAAAATCAGAACCCAGGGCAGGCTTCAAATCCCCAGCCAAACCAAGTGAAAAGGCTGCCCCCAAATCCGGCTTTAAATCCACACAGAGACAGAAGTCTAAAACCTCACAAAAAACAAATCCAAAACCATCGCAAAAACGCATGAAATAAAGCTTTATAAGCTATGTGAACAGCCCAATTGGAAGTGACTCCTCAGGCGGGATCTGTTTGCTGACTTTGCCAGGCTTGAATCCGCAACTGCGCATTGTCGCGGATATTTTGCCAAAAGAGTTCGTAATCCAGCAGATGGTAATTGCCCGGCTGAGTCTCCATAGCAGGATAATTCAAGACGCCGAGATCAGGAACTCTGAGCGCAGAACCTTCACAGCGGGCACTGAGTAAAGCTTTTCTGGGAGCTTTGAGAGCTGTAATTTGAATGCCCAAGGGCTTTTGAGAAAAAATAATATCTTGGAAGGCAAAAGCAGAACCCGTATTGATCATTTCAACAGCCCCGGCATGGGCTGAAAGGGGACTGGGCTGGGTATGTGCCTGCCAGGTGATCGGATGGGTACACTGGCGGGCCTGGTTGAGAGGCAAATGCCGCAAGCTGGCATTGTGCCAATAATAAACAGGTTCTTGCCCTTTGACTTCAGCTCCCTCACGGTAGGTATCCCAAGCAGCCACACAGCCTGTTTGCTCAGGGCTATCGCAGGGGAGAATTCCAGCCTTGCGAATCGTGGGTTCTTGATACCAGTCTCGGGGCAAACCCATTCCCGGTAAGTAACCCACCACAAAACGTTTCTGCAAGGGAGTTGCCGCAATCTTTTCCTGAATCAAACGCATCAGATGCAGACTTCCCTGGCTGTGACCCGCCAAAATAAAAGGTCGCTTGGGATTGTCTTTGAGAAAGCCTTCAAAGGCCCGTGCAATATCCTGGTAAGCCAATTCAAAGGCCGCCTGGGCTGGGGCCTGTGGCGCATAAAAGGCCCCAAGCGTCGCCTGACGATAACGGGGTGCAAATATCCGACAACAGCCATTAAAGACACTGG
Organism: bacterium (Candidatus Blackallbacteria) CG13_big_fil_rev_8_21_14_2_50_49_14; assembly: GCA_002783405.1. Taxonomy (NCBI): domain Bacteria; phylum Candidatus Blackallbacteria; species bacterium (Candidatus Blackallbacteria) CG13_big_fil_rev_8_21_14_2_50_49_14. The sequence continues at coordinate 269,646 of PFGG01000065.1, forward strand.
CCTGAGACCCCATCGAAATTTGATCCACAATTTCCCGGGCTGGACCGGGATTAAAATCGGCATTCCACTGGATACGACTCATCCAGGCCGTAGGATGCACAAAAAACACATCTGCTTGGGGTGTGGATGCCCGTTGCAAACCCGGAGGGATTAAACGCGTATTGGCAGGTGCAAGGGGATGCGCCGCCCAAGCAGAAGGCGTGTGGTAGTCGGGGGCAGAGACTCGCGGCGAATCAGAAAAATCGACGGTCGGAGCCAAAAAGAAACCCAGACCACAACTGCTCAACATGGCCAAAATAGCAAATCCTACAAGGGTCTGATTGCGTTTCATAGACGCCTCACTTGTTACATATTTTTATTTTATTTAAAAATATTGTAACATATACTGACTTGTGACCCGAAACCCTTTTGAGGTAATCTGCAAAAATGAGTTCCTTCGTTCAAAAATATCCCATGGCTTTGAAAGATCTCCTGGCTTCTCCGGGGATTGAAGCCATGGTTTTACAATCGCTTGGCTGCAAAGTTTCCTGGCCTTCTTTAAAAGGGGTAAAGGCCTATGCTCAGTACTTTGGCCATTCTGAAAGCGCAATCCGAACCGGGCTCTCACGGGCCAATAAAAACAAAATGCTGATCGTGAAGGATTCTAAGCACGTGGCCTTGGGGCCAGAGTTACAGGGTTTCGTCAGTTATTTTTTAAAAGAAGCCTTCACAAGTGATAGCTTTTCGTTGGTCTTAACCCAATTATCGGCGCAACAGGCCACAGAACGTTATCAAATCAATGATTTACTCACACGCCTGGGATATGTCAAAATTTTAGCCAATGCGTATTTGCGCTATGGCGCTGAGCCTTTGGCCTTAGAAGCCGTATTGAAAGACAAAAGCCTGCAGGCCTTCATTTACACCTTTGAAACCAGCAAGCAATTGCCCGCGCAACTTGAAAATCAGTTGGAACCGATCTATGCTCTTCAAACATGGGGAAAGCGCTTAAGCAGCTTTAGCGAAGACCTCAAGTACTTTTTAGCTCAAGCCGCATGGGATAGCCCGGAGGGTTATTTCAATTACCTCTTTGCCCGCAGCTCTTTTCACAAAAACATCATGACCGCTGCCCCCTATTTGCCTGAAGCCTATTTCCCCGAAGTGCGTCTGCTGAAAGCTGATTATCATACCCTGGGACAAATGGCCCATACGCACCACCAGGTTTTTTGCGAACGCTATCAACAGCTGTTTGGTTAATTTTTTTTGACGCGCCTCAAGCAGAGGGAGAAACGAATCAGATACCCAGCGATACCTGATTCGTAAAACTCAAAGCTTGAGAATTCAGCAACCGTGTCGTTAGTCTCCAGCCAGAAAAGGGTAATCGGTATACCCCTTGGCATCGCCCCCATAAAAGGTCGCTTGATCGGGAGTATTGAGTTCTGCCTGCCGCTCAAATCTTTGCGGCAAATCAGGATTGGCAAGAAAAGCAGAGCCAAACGAAACCGCATCTGCCCATTGCTTTTGAATCACCTGCTCTGCGGTGTCTCGGGTATACCCCGCGTTCACAATCAGGGTTCCTGAAAAAATTTCGCGCACTCTGGGCAGTAGCGGCTCAATGCCTTCAGACAACTGCGGGGGTTCCATAAAATGCAAAATTCCCAGATTTCTTTTTTCCAATTCATTGACCAAGTAGAGATAGGTATTTTCAGGATCTGAATCATGCATGCCATTGTAAGGATTTCGCGGTGAAAGTCGCAGGCTGATACGCCCTTTGCTCCAAACCTCACTCACAGCCTCAAAAATTTCCAACATAAAACGGGCACGGTTTTCAAGGCTTCCCCCATAGTGATCCTGACGTTGATTGGAGCCATCTTCTAAGAATTGGGCGGGCAAATAGCCATTGGCACCATGAATTTCAACGCCATCAAAGCCCGCTGCTTTGGCAAATTGGGCCGCGGCTTTATAAGCTTCGACTATCTTTTGAATTTCATCAACCCTGAGCTCGCGTGGCGTGACAACAGCTTGGGGGCCACTGGATGTAAAAGCCATGCCCTCAAAGGCCAAGGCAGAAGGAGCCACAGGAAGCTCCCCCTGGTGAAACTCAGGGTGAGAAACGCGCCCCACATGCCATAACTGGGCAAAAATCAAGCCCTGTTTTTCATGAACGGCCTCGGTCACTTTTTTCCAGGCCTGGGCTTGTTCAGTGCGATGCAAACCAGGGGTAGAAATATAGCCAATACCCTGGGGGCTGATTTGCGTCCCCTCGGTAAAAATCAAGCCCGCAGAAGCGCGTTGACGGTAGTAGTGAGCCATCAAATCAGTGGCCAGATGTTCTGGAGCCCGTGAACGGGTCATGGGGGCCATAAAAACACGGTTTTTAAAATTCAGCTCAGCTGTTTTGAGGGGCAATAAAAGTTGAAGTGTTGAGGTCATTGCTTATGTTTCCTTATCTACAAAATTGATAACAGAACAAATTCAGTTCTGCTTTAATTAGTTTCTTTCCGGAAAGAAACTAATTATGAGTATATAATAAACACATCAGATTGTGTCAAGTTCGTAAGGAGTCAGAATGGGAAGACCCAAGCAAATCAGCAATGAACAGATTATCGCCACAGCACGGCGCTGTTTTCTTGAACGGGGAGCAGGTGTCTCCGCGATTGAAATTGCAAGCGAACTGGGTGTCAGTCACACCACCCTCTTTAACCGCTTTGGCTCCAAAGAAGCCTTGATGCTGGCAGCACTGGGCAGCAGTGAAAAACTCTCCTGGGTCAAGGCGCTTGAAGCGGGCCCCGATCTTCGCCCCATTCGCGAACAATTGCTTGAACATAGCAAAGTCATTGCTAACTATTTTCAAGCCTTACAGGAAAGCATGGCCGTCTTGCAGGCTGCGGGCCTCAAACCTGGAAACAGCTGTGACAAAAGCAACCAGGATTCTCCCCCTGCCCAGGCCTTCAGAGCCTTTACAGCCTGGCTGCAAAGAGCCCAGGATCAAGGACGTTTGGCCCCCTGCAATGTTGAAACTTTGGCTTCTACGATTCTCGGGGCTTTACACAATTGGGCCTTTACTCAAAATGTCTGCCATGTCAGCTCACCGGCTGTCGATGGCGCACAAGTAGAAGATTTTATTGAGCTTTTGTGGCATGGGATTGAACCACAAGCATCCACAGAGGCATAAGCCCCAATCACTATCGCCCTTGGTGAGGCTTCAGGCTCAGCTTCTGACCAGAGCAATATCCACGGCTGGGAATGCTTCTTTTTCAGGAGAGATATTCACCATGGTGATTTTCAAATTTTGCGAGGCAAAGTGCATCAAGATCTTCCAGCCCCAGTTGGGCGATCCTTCCACTTCAAACTCGCCATAGAGTTCAATCCCATTCTCAATCGGTTTGCCCTTGAGCTGCATAAAATCCGAAGGCATATGCCAGGTATCAATCCAATCGGCAAAAAAGGTGCCTTTGTCCTGATGGTAGCCCAGGGTTAATTTTCCTGACTGTTTGCGAGCTTCGTATTCCCAGCTATAACTCAGTTCAAGAAAACGATCATTCAGAATCAAGGCATTGTGAAAAGCCGTCTCAGATTTCATTTCTGTATTTGAAAAGGGATCGTGCAGAATTTTTTCGCCTTGCCATTCCCCCGCAATTGCCTGAAAAAAATCAATCTCTGCCATGTTGGGTTCTCCTTCATACGTTTCAATTGCTTTTGCAACTGCGAAGTCTCAGCCAAGCTTGCTTCTCAAACAGTTTAACAGTGACTGAATTGCAAATCCAGCACCTGAATGGCTGGTTCAGGCCTGTTCTCCTCAAGTAGCAGGCCCCTGGCCAGCCTCCGTAGAAACGGCCCCCCTGCACCCGCAGGGCGCATTGTTGCCAAGACACACCCGCAGCAGACAATCGGTCACAAAACGCTGTGCAGCCAATCGAGAAGAGTCAAACCAAATTGCTTCATTTTTGACAACTTATCGATGAAAATTGGCGGGAAATTCGTTCTGTTTGTATATTGCCAAAACCCATCAAGATCGTGGCTCATTTTTTAGCCGGAAGCCTGCTGCAGTTGATGATGTGGTGGCTGGAAGAAGGCATGCCCTATAGCCCGCAGAGGATGGAAGAGATTTTTCAAGAACTCACCCAACCTGGGGTTTGGGCTGCACTGCATGGAAAAACGAGAGACGGCGAAGAGAACGCAAAAACGCAAAGCTGAAGCAATCCTCAGGCTTGCGTCCGAACAGACCTGAAGCAGTTGCCTGCAAGTGTCAATCAGGGCAGAAAATAAACTTGTATTTAAACCTTACGAAGCACTCAGCTCTGGCTTTTTGCGTAAAAAATGGTAGTGCAGATAATAAGCCACAAAAGACATCAACGTTCCCAGCAAAGCCATCGGCCATTCGGTTTCGATAAACAAATCTGGCAGCCAAAAGAGCATGCCGATCAGCATTGAAAAAAGACAGGACGACTCATCGAGTTTCTGGCTCTTAAGGCCAATATAGAGCGGGGCAAAGAAACCCACCAATCCCACAGCATAGGAGCTTTCCAAGAGACCATAAACATTGCTGCCCATAAAAGCAATCGCAACACTCAGGCCAGTCACAATCAACACCGCATAGCGGCAGAGCACGAGGGTCGAAACCTTCTGAAAATACTTTTTGAGCAGGTTATGGGCCAGCACACTGGCTGGGGCCAACAGGGCACTGGTAATCGTTGACAAAACCACCGAAAGAATGGTGAGCATTAAAATAATCGTGCTGATCGGGTCGAGGTAATTTTTGATCAGCAGGGGAATAACCGACCCCTGAAAATTGGGGCCAAGCGTCTTGAAGGCCGTCAAGCCAAAGAAAACAGGCAGACTGCCCACGAGCATATACGCCACACCGGCCAGTAAGGTACCGGTTTTGGCGACCTGGGCAGATTTAGCGCTGAAAATACGTTGCCCGAGATCCTGTCCGGTCAGGTTGCCCAGAGCAGCCACGCAAAAGACCCCGAACCACTGTACCGTATGGCTGAATTTATCCAGGGGCATGACCACCCAATACTCCTTGGGAATACCCGCCAGCAGTGCATCAAAGCTCTGGTTGCCCCAAAAGGCAATCCGGCAGAAGAGATAAACCAAGCCCAGAACGATAATAAACATCTGAAAACTATCGGTCAGGCTCACCGACCAGATGCCGCCAGTGATGGTTAAAAAGAGCGAAATCAGGGCGACAAGCACAATAAACAGACCCGACGGCAAGGGAAAAAAGGTACTCAGAATCTGAGAGAGGGCGATCAGTTGAACGGCGATCCAGCCCACATAGGTGGGAACCGTCAGCAAAACGGTTACCATTTCTGCTTTGGGGCCAAACTTGAGACGATAAAAATCCGAAAAAGTGAGCAATTGTAAATCCCAAAGGGGTTTGGCAAAAAACAGGCCAGCGAGAATCAGGCACATGCCAGCACCATAGGGTTCTAAAGCAGTCGAAACCAAACCCTTATGGGCAATTTCATCGGTGGCAGTAATTAAAGTTCCGGCCCCAAACCAGGTCGAAAAAAGGCAAAACGTGGTCAGCCAGATATTAAAGCTGCGACCCCCCACCAGAAAGTCTTCTTCGGTCTCCATTTTGCCATTCGAAAACAGCGCAATGCCCATGATCACAGCCAAAAATATTAGAATTGCAATTAAAAGCGGAAGATGCGTCATTTATTCTTACCTTGTCTCTTAGAAGGTTCCACATACGGCAGGACCGTTTTTATGCATTCATTTTTGCACAATTGAATAGAATTTGAAAAAAAACTGATCTCAAGGGGAACAAGCCCCATCCTCTTCGCTCAGATTCAGACACAAACGCTCAGTCTTTGAGTTCCTGCGGGTAGCCGATCGGCGGCTGATAGTGTTCAAGAAACGCTTGATTCTCCTCTTGGGACTGTTGAACATAGCCCTCATATGCTGCCCAAAAGTTCGCATCCTCCAACAGTGATTCGTCCTCGATCTGCTCTAGCACCCCATCCAAACCAGCCAATAAAAAAGCCTCAAAATCTTGAAAACGGGGACGCAAATGATCTGAGACTTCAAATTCGGCATCATAATAGCAAACCCGCCACTCTTCAGCTTGAAGCGCGTAAGTATCCAAGCAATAACAATCCGCCCCCTGAGGCGACTGGGCAATCATCAGAAAATGCCCCGGACGTTGGCTGTAATAGTGGCTCTCCTCAAAATCGGGATCCAGCAATTGCAAAGCCCCTGACCAAGGCAAAAATCCCCATTCATCAAATTGCTCACGAATACGCTGGGTGCTATAAATCTCCCCGTACACTCCCCAGGAACGTGCCCCATTGGCAATCCGCAAAAACTGAGACAATGCAGGGGGCAGCTTCAAGTTTAAAGCCTTCTCAAGGGCCTCAATCTCGTTTTCTGTTGCTGGCGGAGCCAATTCAGCGGCTTGAGTCAATGTCTCGTAATCTTGACGCAACCAATCATACATTGTTCATCTACTCCCGTTTCGATCGTTTGGGGTGTTTTCATTTACTAAAACTAAGAAAGGGTAAACCGGCAGATCACAACCTAGCGCTTAATACAGGCTATTCTAACACAAAGCCTTTTTACCCCCCAAAATCCTTTGCACTGCGCCAATTGAACCTGACGTAACGTTAGGTTATAAAGTAGTGGGAACACAGCTTACAAAATAGCTACCCAAGGAGAAACCGATGTGGCGCATAGGTCAATTCGCCCAAGCAACAGGTCTGACCATCAGGGCCTTGCATCATTATGAGCAGATGGGCCTGCTTGCTCCTGGCAGAACAAACTCAGGCCATCGAGTTTATCAGACCCCTGATCTTCAGAAAATCTTCAAAATTCTGGCCTTAAAAGATCTGGGACTGTCCTTAGAGGAGATCAAACAAACCCAAATTGTAACAGCACAAATCGTGATCGCACTTCAGCAGTTTAGTGGGGGCAATGAAAATGTTCTTGAGGCACTTGCTACCCTGCGCCAATTCGCTCCCCCCCAAAACCTGGCGGGCTGGGACCCGCCTTTGTTTCAGTTTCTCAACTCAGCACTTAAAACCTATACGAAAGGCTCTTAAAACATGTTCAATGAAAAAATAGCAAAAGCAGTGGGCCCAGATAAAATCGACCTGGCTTATTTACAAGCAGGGAACCCCGAAGCACCGGCCCTTGTACTCATTATGGGCATTGCGGCCCAAATGATTCACTGGCCACAGGGCTTTCTTGACGCACTTATTGCCCACAACCTCTCTCTGCTCTGCTTTGACAACCGCGATTCGGGGCATTCAACGCATCTGCATCACGCCACAGTCCCCAACTTTGCGGCGGCCCTGCAAGGAGATTTCAGCACGGTAAGCTATACGCTCTCACATATGGCAGCCGATACCATTGGCCTCATGGATCGACTGGGCCTTCAAAAAGCACACCTGCTGGGGGCTTCAATGGGGGGAGCCATCGCACAGACCCTTGCCCTTGAATATCCTGAACGCGTGCTTTCGTTAACCTCCATGATGTCCACCACGGGCCATCCGGCGGTGGGACAGGTTCACCCCGAAACCATGAAGTCTGTCTTTGGGGGGCCACCTGCCAAAACCCGTGAACAGGTCATTGAACGCGCTTTAAGAACCTACACCGTGGTGGGTTCGCCCCTTTACCCCTCATCAGAAGCAGATATCGCCAAAACCGCAGGTCTGGCCTGGGATCGCGATCACGATGAACTGTCTGTTACCCGCCAAGCCGTCGCCTCTTTGGCCTCAGGTGATCGCACAGAAAAACTCAAAGATTTGAATATTCCAACGCTGGTGATTCATGGTCTGGCGGATAGCCTGTGCGACCCAAGTGGGGGCATCGCCACAGCCGCTGCCATTCCAGGCGCAAAACTCGTCACCATCGAAGGCATGGGACACAATCTTCCGGCAGGTCTCTGGCCGATGCTGAGCCAGCAGATCGTCGATTTTATTTTTGAAGTAGAAAAACGCAGTTGACACTCACCGCCTCAAGAAAAGGGCTTCTCTCGCTACGCTTTTGCAAACCCACTACGTAAAAACTTGTCGCACGCAGCCAGATTGCGTAACAAGGGCCTGCCCTTCTTAAATTTGAAAAGGAACAGGTTCTGAAATTTGATTCAGAATCAAATTTTCTGCGCGCCAAACAAAACGCCAAGAAGTTTAAACACAGAGTTCAAAAACCGAATAGTTTTGGCTCTGATTTTTTTAAGATCTGATACGACTGATAAACAGAAAAAATAAGAATGACTATTACTGGAATTGAAAAAATAAGAATCCAACCATAATCACCAAAAGATGATTTTAAATAGACATATTTTGTAAAATATTTACTAATAAATTTATAAATAAAATAAGAAAACAAAGTGTAACCAGAATGAAAGATAATGGTTAGTTTTAAACTTTTTGTATAAACATATATAAGTATCAAGACAAAGCCAAGCCCCAAAATCTCAAGAAACGCCCCACTCTGCGTAATAGACAGCAGAAATAAAGTAATTATATATGCTTTTTTTAAAGATCCAAATTTATAGCGAAGACGGTTAAATATCCACAAGCGAAAAATAATTGCGATACAAAATGGGCGCAGGACAAACAAATCCAGGTAATTAAAGCCCAATAGAAACCAAGACGTATCCCCAGCTGTTGAAACAAGGATATTTCCCGATGTTAACTTTTGAATCAGCGAGCTAAAAAAAGTTATTAAAAGAAAAAATGACATATATTGTTTTGAACCTGGAAAGTTTACAGAACATATCAGTATGGTTTTCAGTAATAAAAACGCCACTAAAAATACGGCAACTGCGCTCACCATAAAAACGCGAATCGATTCTTTCAGTACCGGCAAAGAAACCGGCTCACCCAATGCAGTTTTAAAACTAATATGATCTTGCTTCAGAGAACGAATTAAATAAATGGCAAAAGCAAAATACAGGGTTTTATCAATAAAATAAAACCCGTATTGGAAATAGTTTAAAAAATTTTTTGAATCGTTGGGATTCAATTTTAGAAAAACAGATGTACTCAGTTTGAGAGCGATCCAAATCAAGATAAAAACAATAAAAACCTTGCGTATGCTGAGACGAGAAAATATAACCGGTATTGAATCATTCGCAGGAGAGAGATTCAGATTTTCCATTTGTTCACTTGTTTCCTTCAGGGAGTACACAATCTACTCAAGCTTAAAAATCATCTATAAAGCTTGTCTAAGTTCAAGTCATGGTATCGCTCCTCACTGAATCCTATTAATTTTACATCCAGAGCCAATATATTTATTCTATTTTGCAAAACCACTCAGGGTTTAAATTTTGTTCAATCATTGCATCTTCATCCCATATCTGCTTAAAAGGGAATAAACCTCTTTTTAAATATTCTTCATAAAATGCCTTGGCATATCGGTTGGCAAATTCTTCTTTATCTTGTTTTGGCTTCGAAAGAAACTGTTCATAGATAAATTCTGACTCCAATTCATTCACAGCTTTTTGGGCGGGTTCTATTGCATGAACAAGATAATCTACAGCATGGCCAAATTCATGGGGAAGCGTTCGAAACAACTGTGTATTCCGAACGCTTTCAGGAGTCGTTTGAATTTCATAGCCACGTTTATTTTGATATATGATATGGCCCTCACTGGCTAAGGCTTCAATTTCTTTTTGTCCATAGGGGCTCACATTCTTTGACCACTTTAATCTCCCATTTAATTTCGTGGCTTCTAAATATATTCCAGGGCCAGCATAGCGACCAAGAGAAGCAAAATAGATAAAGCGCCCCCATACAGGACATAAAGAGTGCTCATTTTTACTCGGCTGACGGAAAACGAGATTTTCAATTTGCTCTAAATGAAACGGTTCTATCAACGCCAATACTTTTACAAGATCTTGAGGGGTGCATACATGTTTAAATCCAGTATGTGTTGGCTCAACAAACAAATTGAGGGTATACCCTTTGATATTTAAAGGAACCAGAACAGGATCGCTTAATTTTTCCCAATATCTTTGCAACCAGCGTTCTGGGATTACCATCTGATTATTTTGTGAATGCCCACTTTTAGCTGTGCCTATATTTCGGTTTCTACGAGTAGGGTTCCAACCTTTTCTTATCATAAAAAGAAAATCATGCTTTTATTATTTCTCTATCGGCTACTGCGCCAGTAGAACAAGGAGAGTAACGACGGGTCTGTAAGTACTTTCAGCTGTTTGGCTTGTTCGACGCAGGTGATCTGCGCTGACAAATAAGAATTTATGCCCTTGGGGTACAGCTTGAAGGATACGGTTGCAATAAAAATTTTCATGGAAGAAACTTTTCATGAGGCTTACAGTTCTGCAGAATTCCTTCTGAAACAAATTCGATGTCATTGCCAAACTCCAAACGAATTTTATTGAATATTTCTTCATAATATAAATTAAATTGCTCCCAACTTAATTTGCCCTCTTCAAACTGAATTCTATAATTCTTATGGTCAGTGATATAAAATCCCCATATGGTATTTTCAATTTGAATCTGACCTTCACCTTGGCCATAATTGAGAGCTTTACCAGATCTCTCAAGTGGAATAATTCTTTCTAAATCAGCCAATGATAAAATTATAAATTGGTTTTGGTCTTCAATTTTAATCATCATTGTCAGTTATAATTAAGTCCTTTGGTAATTTATCTATTTTTTTTCCGGAATAAAAATCAAAATATAAATCTTGATTACTCAATAATTTAATATGTAAATATCCGTATTGTCTATCTATATGTTTGAACCAAATGTAAGTGCCTCTTAAAATATTATTTTCAATAATTGATTGTTTCTCCCCTAACAAATCTTTGATTTGATATTGAAAGAGAATCTTGACTTTAGCATCTTGAGAATCCCAACCATAAAAAACCAACGCGACTTCATTATCGTCTGGATGACAACCATCTCTAAATTCATAACTACAACTCAACAATTTAGAAAAGGTAATTATAGTAGGTGAGTTACTCACTATTAACTCTTCTGGAAAAATATAAAATTTTTCGATTCGCCAAAGATGTCTATCTGTTTTATCTGATTCAACTAGAAATAAGTCTAGATATCTTTCTTTTCTAGTTCCAACTACTCGAGCAAAAAATCTACCATCAAAAGAGGATTTCACATATGTGTATGGATCTCCTGGCGAATAAGCATATGAAGCTATACTATGAAATGAGGATATAAAATAGGCAAATAATAATATCTTGAAAGAAAATTTCATTTTTTACCTCTTACATAGTCAAGGGAATGAGTCATTTGCATAGCGCAAAGCCTCAAGTTTACACTTTCCAAATACATCGCAAAACAATTCACAGTTTAATAATTTTTTAAATATTGTCCTCTTCCAAGCCTTGTATTCAGAGCGACCAAATTGTTCACAATTTCAGATCCAGGTCATGGTGGTTAAGCATTTCCGGCCATCCGATTCATCCGAAGCCCTTCATTTTCAGAGGGTTCTTCAAAAAAACGTGTCACGTGAGTGAAGATGGCTTCGGTATCAAACGATGCCCGTTCGGGCTGTTCGAGCCGACGTTTCGCGATCTGCGATAAACATTGCCGATCGCTTAAGTCGAGAAAAATCAATTCATGTTCGCAGCCAATTTCAGCACACAACTGCTTAAACCACTTTCGTTGACCTACCGTATTGGCAGGAAAATCCATCACAACAGAGGTACCCGTTTGTAGGATGTTCTGAACATGTGATTTGATAAAAGGCTTGATACCCGCTGAAAACTTCAGATAGTCATCAAAGGTGTGAATTTGTCCAGAATAATGTGCTGAAAGCCACTCGTCTTCAGATATAAGTACAGCATTTTTATCCGCTGCAAGAACCTTCGCCAGGGTAGATTTTCCGGCTCCCATCTTTCCACAGAAGAAGGTCAGCGTTCCAAATTGTTTCATCATCTCTCCTTACAATCTCCAAAACGGCGGGTCAATAGTGCGCAGCCCCAATTTCTACAGTATTTTCATTCATGCATCCATTCATAGCTCATGCAAACTTCTTACAGCCCATTGCTTCAGCAATAAAGGCAAAATCATGGGCAGGAATTTTGAGTTGACCGAACCTAAAACCGGCCCCCCAATGCGTCTTGTTCTGAATAAAGGAGAGATTTTCAATCAAGGGTTTGATCGCCGCCTCCTCACAGGAAACATACTGCACATCTACTCGGTAAGGCTTGAAATCAGGGTTCATCTCCACTTGATAAATCTCACCTGAGACAATTTCACCAAGAGCAGTAAAAGCTTGAAGGGGTTCTCCGTCTGGATATGCGGTACGTGGAGAATAAATGAGCAATGCATCACCCGCACGAAACTTTTGCAAAGGATATTTTTTGCCGTGATTGAGTTGAATAAATCCCCCTTGAACACCAATCTGGACATGAGCACGTGAAACAACCCCAATCCAATAGTTGCGCTCAGACATGAACAGGTACTCCTTAGACTCTTACTAAATACAAATCTGCCGTGCCTTCAAATTCAAAAACTATTGCTGAATAAGTGCTGCTTTTTTTACCAAAAGAATAAAATCCTCTCTGTAGCCATTTTTATCCAACCCCTTGTTCTTCTCAGCTAATTTTAGCACTTCTCCAAACCCCCATGTGCCAATATATTTTGATTGTCTTAAGAGCATCCCAAAAGCCGCCACCGAGATTGTAAACTTCAAATCTTGAGAGGTCTGCTCCCAGGGCTGGATCTGCTCCTTAATGGTCACAGATACAAGGTTGCTCTTTTCTGACTGGGGGCTTTTGTAACGCAGTTTCAAACTGACAAGTTCATCGGTCGTTTTGGCGAAAGCTTTCACCTGGGTATCCTGGTATCTCAAGTTTTGCCCCATTTTACCGCCACCTGCAGGTTCAAGCTCATAGAGAGCAGTGACAGTAGAACCTGCTCCTAATTCACCGGCATCCTTTTGATCATCCTCAAAATCTTCCGAAGCTAAACGACGGTTTTCGTAGCCAATTAAACGGTAAGATTTTACTTTCACCGGATTAAACTCAAGTTGGAGTTTAACGTCTTTTGCGATAGTAACCAAGGTGCCACCCATTTCCTCAACAAAAATCTTATGCGCTTCAAGGATACTGTCAATATAAGCATATTGACCATTTCCTCTATCAGCAATTTTTTCCATTTTGCTGTCTTTGAGATTGCCTGTTCCAAATCCCACCACAGTTAAAAAAACACCTTCTTTGCGCTTCTCTTCAATCATTCGTTCCATTTCAGCATCAGAAGAAACCCCTACATTAAAATCACCATCTGTGGCCAAAATAATGCGGTTATTGCCCCCCTTAATAAAATACGCTTTAGCCACCTTATAAGCCAGTTCTAACCCTGCGCCGCCTGCTGTGCTTCCCCCCGCATGAAGTTGTTCCAATGCATTGAGAATCACAGATTTTTGATCCCCTGGTGTTGGCGGCAAAACTAGCCCGGCAGATCCGGCATAAACCACAATGGACACATGATCTGATGCTTTTAAATGATCGACCAAAAGTTTAAGGGAGCGTTTGAGAAGAGGAAGCTTGTTCGGCATATCCATTGAACCTGAGACATCAATTAGAAAAACCAAATTTGCTGGTGGGGTTTGAGACAAGTTCAGAGACTTCCCTTTTATTCCAATCCGTAGCAAGTAGTTATTTGGATTCCATGGAGAATATGTCAGGTTTGTTGTAATTGAAAAAGGTTGCCCAGATTGAGGTTCAGAATAGTGATAGGGAAAATAATTGATCAATTCTTCAATTCGAACAGCATCTTTAGGAGGAAGCTGATTTTCATCAATAAAACGACGGGTATTGCTATAAGAGGCCGTGTCAACATCAATGGAAAAGGTACTTAATGGAGATTTTAGAGGATCTTGAAACTCGTTTTCATGGATATAGGCATAATTTTCTGTATTCAAGTCGATATAACGGGTTTCTATTGCATCCTTATGTAAGTGATTTAAACCATTTTGAACAGAATCTGGATTCGAAAGCATTTCAAAATGTTCTCTTGATCTATGCGAATATCTTGTCGAAGCACGATCTTGAGCACCAATAAAATTAGGTGTAAGAATAGAGAATGCAAAGAGAATCAAAACAATAAATAAGGCTCCATAAAGGAGAATTTTTCTCATAAAAATCACCTATACACAGCTTCGTTATCTTCTGGTTTTTATTATTCCCACAATGAATCAATTTAAACCGTTAGAATCATACCCGTCTGACGATCCTTTCTTCTCAATATTTCTTTGCCTTCATTTCTGAACATTTAGAAGAAAACCAATACCGTGTGCTATTCTTGGAGAACAAGCCAACCAGGTTATGTGTATATTGGATTAAGGGTTGTTCAATTCAGTCAGGACTGGCCACCCAATAGAACAGGTAAAGCAACATCCCTGCTCAATATCCTGTAGTTTCAGAGATTTTGAAATTCCAAAGAAGAGGGCGTACTCTGTAAAGTGCTCAAACCTTTGGAGAACGTCCAACTTGGCTTCAGCAAGTATTTACAGATTGCCTTTCTGGCTTATGCGCTGTTCAAATACCTGGTGATTCAATGCGAGATTCTCCCTCAAACGACAGATTGGTACACCCCCAAGGGCTTGGCTTCTCCTGCCAGAGTTCAACAGATTCTATCCCAAGATTTTCAAGCTCAACGAATTTTTCAGGGGGTACTTCAAAACGGTCTCCTCAACAAAAATACTTCATTGGAAGATTTCATGCGATGTTCAGCTACTTTATTCTCCGAAACTACAGTCCGAATACATCTATGTGTCTTTTTTGACGACAGCCCTAGCAAATATAAATCAAGCTCCGTCCCACTACAAAAGATTCTATAAAATCAATATAAAATGACGCCTTATAATCATCCAATATATACTGGCGTAAATTTTCAATCGAACTGTATTTATTTAAAAAAATTTCATAATTGTGCTCTTTAAAGTAATCAAAAAAATCCATATTCACACCATTTCGTTGAAAGCCATCAACATAAGGGTGAGAAATAAAATACACACCTGGAATATTTTCTCTTCTGTAAAATAAACAACTAAAATAGTCAAAGTCTATTTCATAATTGGAATTTAATATTCCTCTTTTTAACCAATTGCCCGGTAAGGCATATTTCGTTGCAAATTCAGATTTTGTATTTATTTCAAAATCTTTAAACTCTCCAAAATTTATATTATCGTAAAGATTTATTATTTTAAAAACTTCTTTTTCGAGACGATCTTGAAGCTCATCTTCAATAAGAATGTGCTGAGAAAATCTAGGATCCAGCTTAAAATTCTGAAGATATTTTAATTTTATTTGCTCATTCTTAACTACTACTATCTCAAAAATGAGTTTGTTATGAGGAATTATTCGAACATAATCACCAAAGTCTGATAATGATACTTCAGAAGCATCAAAGTTATTTTCTAAAAAATAATCCTCCTGGACGTAATCAACAACAAAATAATGAGAAAATAACAAGCTCAAGATACTTCACCCATTTTTAATCATTTTTGTTCGATCTTTCCACAACATCATACATCGTCGCCATCCCCTCCACGCCAAATTCCCTGACCAAAAGATACCCCGGCGGAATTTGATTCTCCATCTCTTTTCTTTTTTTCAGAAAATCTTCTTTACTTTTCCAAATGGTCACAATCTTCCATGACTCTGAATTATTCGGGTTCTGTAAAAGCAGAGTTTGGATGATTTCACTTGGAACATGTTCAAATATTTTTTGAAATTGAAGTTTGAAATCTATCCAATTTTCTTTTGCTATTTTTGCTTCTAATTCTGTAATTAACATGATTGCCTGCCTTTGTTTTAAATAAGCACTTCAAATTTTTGCGTCATCCTTGGGTCACTCTATTTTAGGTATGATACAGTGACCTGGTGAGTTTACGGGTGAAGAATACATTTCAAGTCTTAATCCTGCCAATAGAAAATTAAATCAGCAATTGGCAAGGGTTCCCTGTCTCCAAAAAAGTAAATATTCATACCAGGAAAAATTATTCTGCCTTCATCTCCAAGAGTATAAAGTCCAATTCGATTTGCAATTTTCTCTATCTTTTCCAGAATAGATTTATCCTCCTGGTAAACAGTATTCCCGAATGAGAAGTAAGGGCCAATATAACTTAAACATACATCTGCTTCATCAATTTTCACGATGCAGTATGTACTTGCTCCAGAGGACCCCATCACCTCTCCAGAATCCTTACAGCTAAAGGAGCCTAAACCTTGCTTTTCAATTTCATTCAAGAATTTTTTTATCAAAATTGGTTTGTACTCTGATTTAGGCTCTAATAGTTTTTCTTCAATTAGCCAACGTATATCAGTTCCCCTTAGAGATTTTGGGACCCAGTATCGAATAATCGCACTTCTGATATGCTCAGGTATTGGAGGAACAATCTCCTTAGGATAAGTTGGAATTGAGTTAATAGGTATAGGTAGTTTTTCATCAAGATTTAGGAGAGTATAGGCGGCAAACAATCTTTGTTCTGGTTTTAAGTGAGAATTAGTCACAGCTGCTTCAAGAAGCCCTATTGGCTTGAGTTTTAACAATTTTTTGTAGGCACCGTAGGGTACAGTCCAACTTTTATCACCCAGTAACTGAACTAATACTGGGCTGGAAAATTCAGGATTTATTTCAGACATTCTTTCAAGTGCCCATCTACGGACGTACTCATTTGATTCAGATATTGCAACTGACTTCAATCGATCTTCCAAGCTTCCTGTTTGAAAGTTATCTATTTCATCCAGCATGCCCTTTAATCCACCCAGACTTTTCATTAACAATATTAGCGGTTTAAACTCGTAATTTGAGTCATCAGCAGTAAGTGGTTTGAACTCGTAATCTACTACATCAGAAAAAGTTATGTAGTATCTCTCAATTATTTCTTTTACCGCAGTTCTATCACCTAACAGGCCTCTTGCATCCAGCAATTCTCTATCAGCAAAATTCCAGTGTCCGAGAACCCACTCGCCTTGTTTCATGCTGTTAAAGAGTTCCTGCACTACTGGTAAAAGATCCTTTAAATCATTATCTGTAATTGCGTCTAAAACAGCTTTTCGAACTTCACCCACATCTTCATTGTCTTTCAAAACGCCAATTAGCCCGTAAATATGCTTCAAATCATGGGCTATATTTATTGCATGTATTGCTGATTGCCTTGTGTACCAATTAAGCTTTTTATTTGATGCGATTAAAAATAGTTCTTCTTCTGAGTTTGCTGCTTTACTTAAAGCAAATACAAGCTTTCGATAATCCCTGTACTCAAGTTCAAATTGGTCAGCATCCTCAATTATTGACCTAATAATACCGGGATAACGTTCCTCAATCTTTACAGCTCTTAAAAGCTTATCCGCATCCTCTGACTTGATGAGCTTAAAAAGATTGTTTTTTTCAATCATCATGTCTTTAGTTGTCCTCTGGTTTGTACTTGCAATATGAGTTAGAAAAACAGACTCAACTCTCTCAGGACTACCAAGTCTTGGTGGATAATGTTTTTCATTAGCAAAGCAGTTCAGACCAAAAGAATAAACAGAGAAACAGAGTAAAACTGCTATCCTGGTTCGTATTGGTTTCACTTGCTTTACCTCTGGATATTAATTCTATCAACACATCTTGCTCCGTCAAGATCGTGAAGCTGTTACCTCTGCGCCTGCCGGGTCCGTCCTATCTACTCCGAATACGGTCTAATTTGCTTACAGTCAGTGATTGCGCCGCATACGACAAGGAAACGGCCCGCCCTTAACCTGCGCAGCGGAGCAAGACAGGTTGAAGGGCATTGTTGCGCGATCAAAAGAAGACCCTAAATTCTTATATCTTTTACTCTTTTTAGTACGCATTTTCATTTTATCAGGCCAGCAATAAGTTTTTTTTATTTTGAATTGAATGTTGTTTGATTTGATTTTAATTTTCCTCTCCACACATCCTTTCTAATTTTATCTTCGGATATATTTCCCTTAAAAAAATATTCCATTTGAATTTGGTGTTTTTGAGGAGTTCTATAAGAAAAGAAGTAAGAAAATGAACAGAATTGTATTTCTCTTAAATCAATAACTTTAAAAATCCCTTCATTGTGATTTAACTCAAAAAATTCTTGTGTATTAGAATTTTTGGATTGATAACCTCTCATGCATTTGATACAACCCATCATAATTTGAAGCTTTTTCAGAGAGTCCGAACCGTTTGAACCCCACATAATTAAATAGTTATCAAAGACTGAATCCTTTAAATGATCAAATGTATTTGGGGGTTTAAAATAAATTTTTTTGTGACTTGTATTTTTAAACATCAATAAAATATTTAAGGAACAATTGTCTGTTGATGCATTTTTAGGTGAAGACAAACAGTAAGTGTTACAAAGTGGAAGAATTGTAAACTTCAAACCGTTCAAAGATTGACTTTTTTGCTCCTCTTTAAACTGTATCTCTGATTGATACTTAGTCCAGTTAAAAGCAAGAGAATCATCGTAAAAATCAGATTCCATCGCTTTTAGAATTGTCTTGCGCATGCTGTCTTTAATCGAAGAGTCATTTTTGACAATGCAACCCGAGTGAATATCTTGAATTTGTTTTTGATAGGGTGAAGAATCTATATCACTAGATCTATAAACAACTCCCTTTTTTATAACCTTCGGTCTAATATTAGATTTAATTGAAAAATCCCTGGACTTTTGCTTTGTGTTTTTGAATGGGATAGGAGGGCGCGGGGAACTATAACTTGTAGATTGTGTAGGAATATTGTCTTGTTCTATCCCCGCGACATTAGAATCGGTATGAGCGACTTGATTATCTTGATTAGAATTACAAGAAACAAGCAGGATACTAAGTATCACATAAATACTTGATCTTACTAGTAATTTGTCAGTCTTATTTCTTTTGTTCATTCAATAAATTTTAATATAAAGGTTGCAGTAATAAGGTAAAGTCTAATAATTTATATTTTAATGCTTTAACAATTTTTAGATTTTCTGGATTCTTTCTATTCTTTATTAAGATTGTGTTAAATTTTATTTCATTTGACTCTAATTCACCATTAAAAAATTCTGTACCATAACTATTGGGAGAAATGTCTGAAACATGAAATTTTGCTTTAATTGTATATGTCGCTGGGAATCTATCTTGAAATAACGTATACCAATGACGAAGATCGATAACAAAAATTTTGGATTCACCTGGTCGTAATAGAGTTCGAAACCAATCTCCGATTTTTGGATTATCTATTCTGGGATCTTTTTCATTGATTCTTTTACTTTGAACCATATGATTTTTCTGTTGTTTTTCCGCATGTGGTTTTTTTATATAAAATCTTGATAGCATTTTTTTAAACCCTTGATTATTTTTTTTTGTGGAAAATAACAAATAAATATCATCATTTTCATCATTGTTAAGAAATAATCTATTAGGGATATCAAAATATCTATGTGTACTTACATTTTTAAAAATAATATATGTATAAATAGGATCAAAGCTATATTCTTTAATAGAATAAGAAGCACAGGGTGTATAAATATATACTTGTAATCCAGCAATCGTTTTAACTTTCACTGAATTTAAAGATTTTGGCCAGGTAGGATTTAAAACAGTTTCTAAATATTGTTTGGTTTCTAATTCTGAATTTAGAGAACAACTCATTGAGAATGAAGGTAAAATACAAATATTTGCAAATATAGCTGTTACAATAAAATATTTAAATAATTTTTGCATAATTAAATACAATTAAATTTTTACTCATATAGATACCACTCGTGCAGTCAAGTGAGTGAATGAGTTGCGTGGTGTAGGGTTTTAAATCTAGATGTTTCTCCTCTCCCGTATTGTTTTTCCAGCCTAAAATGCGCATCATAATTTGGTTTTACCCCTGCTTGTTCTTGCAACTACAGATTATCCAGCCCCTGGATAACTCCATCCCCCCCCCCGGCATCCCTTCTCAACAGCTTTTCAGCCTTGCGATAAAACTCCACTTTTTGGAGACTTATTCAGTTCTCGAATAACACCATTATATTTTCTATCTTTTATAATATCTGCAATTGTATTTTCAATCAACTACGCGATAAAAAAGACAATATTATGTCATTTATTAAAATTCAAAACAAAATCATTCCAATATGTCATATTCGATCTCTTCTGTATGTTTTGCTAAAAGACCCTCTGGTCGCTGAGCCGATGGGCAATTCAAACACACCCTTCACGCTCACGCAGAGAGCGCCTAAACCCCGCTCAAAGCCCCCATCAACAGAGCTTATTTTACTTTTGAATAATATATCCCCTATGGTATACTGTTGTATCATCCAGACAAAGGAGCCAAACCATGCAGATTGTCATTATCGGAGGCGACGCAGCCGGCATGAGCGCCGCCATGCAAATTCGCCGTCGTCAGCCCGAATGGAAAATTACGGTCTTTGAAAAGGGCGAGAACACTTCCTATGGAGCCTGCGGCATTCCCTATTATTTCAGTGGCGATGTAGAAAGCCTCGATAAACTGGTGGTCATTTCCCCCGAAGGCTTCCGCAAAAAAGGCGTCGATGTGCAGACCGGCCACGAAGTCATCGCCATCGACCCAGACCAAAAACAAGTCAGCGTGCGCACACCTGAAGGCACAGACATCACGCAAAGCTATGACAAACTCTTAATCGCCACCGGGGCCAAAGCGATTGTGCCCAGTGTCTGGCCCGGCCTGGAGCTCGAAGGCGTACTCACAGTCAAAACCCTGGCCGACTCACGCAAATTAGAGGCCCTGCTGCAAACAGGCCGCAAGAAAGCCGTGATTGTCGGGGCCGGTTATATCGGCCTTGAAATGGCAGAAGGTCTCAAAAAACGGGGGCTTGAGGTCACGGTTTTAGAAAAACTGCCCGGTGTAATGGGCAATCTTCACCCCGGCATTACCGAAAAGGTAGCGGCCGAACTCGCCGCCCATGAAGTCAATCTTCACCTCAATGTCACGGTACAGGGCTTTGAAGGCCAGAATGGCTCCGTCACCCAGGTACTGACCGATCAAGGAGCCTTTGATGCCGATCTGGTCGTGATCAGCCTCGGCGTGCGTCCCAACCTTGATTTTCTCAAAGACTCTGGCATTCCCCTCGGCGCAACCGGTGCCCTGGCTGTCAATGCCCAACAGGAAACAGGCAAAGCAGATATCTACGCAGCCGGCGACTGTGCGGAATCCTTTCACCGCATTATCGAAAAGCCTGTCTTTATTCCCCTGGCGCTGACCGCCAACCGCCAGGGCCGGGTAGCTGGAGCCAATATCTGCGGCGACCAGGACAGCTTCCCCGGCGTGCTGGGCAGTGCCGTCACCAAGGTCTTTGACTATGTGATTGCCCGTACCGGGATTGATACCGCCACGGCCGAACGCGAAGGCATTCCCTATAAAACCGCTGAAGCCAAAGCACCTGCCAAAGCCCATTATTATAAAGGCCACGGCGAAGTTTGGGTGCAGTTGATCTACCATGCCGAAACCCTGCGGCTTTTGGGGGCTTTAATGGCAGGCACAGATGAAAGCCTGGGCAAACGTTCAGACATCGTGGCCACAGCCTTGAGCGCAGGCATGAGCGTGATTGAACTTTCAGATTTGGATTTGAGCTACGCGCCGCCCTTTGCCCCAGTTTGGGACCCCATTCTGCAGGCCGCCAACAAAGCGCGTTTCAGCGTTTAAACCACAGCCTTGAGCCAGTTTTCGAGCTGGCTCTGCAGGCTGTCATAAACCGTATCCAGCGTCCCGCTGGCATCAATCCGGCACCAGCGCTGGGGTTCTGCCTCTGCCAGGGCGGCATAACCAGCCCTGACCCGTTGATGAAACTCCAGCGCTTCGCTTTCAAGCCGATCCTTGCTTGCGCGCACCCCAATCCGCTCATGGCCCAGCACAGGATCCAGATCCAACCAGAAGGTCTGCACAGGTTGCAGCCCCCCAGTGGCAATCCGGTTCAGGGTTGTGAGTTCAGCCAAATCCAGCCCACGGGCATAGCCCTGGTAGGCCAGAGTTGAATCGGCATAGCGGTCACAGAGCACCACCTCGCCCCGTTCCAGCGCAGGACGAATCACCGAGTCCACGTGGTGGGCCCGATCCGCCAGATAGAGAAAAAGCTCAGCACGCGGTGCCAGCACTTCGTGGGGGTGGTGTTCAAGAATCAGGCTGCGAATCCGGCGGCCATAATCACTGCCACCGGGCTGACGGGTCATCAGCACCGTACGCCCCTGGCCACGCAACCACGCGGCCAGACGTTCAATCTGGGTGGATTTGCCTGCACCTTCGCCGCCTTCAAAGCTAAAGAAGAGACCTGGGGTCACGCCTTAAAAATCCGGATGCATCATTTTCAAAGAATAATCCGGATCATCCATTTCGCGGAACATTTCTTCTTCTTCTTCACTGGGCGCATCGAGCTGCATGATCTGACGCAGCGATTTCTGAATCTGGTAAATCGTATTCGAACGCACCATATGCACAGGAATCTGGCGAGCTTCTGCTGCGTCGATGATTTTGCGGTGCTTCTTATACGAAGACAGCAGCATCAACACATCGGCTTCGTCCAGGTTTTTGGTAATGCGCACGGGCAGACGCATGGTCTTGATCACGCGCTCCACCTGGCTGCGGCTGACCGCATAGGGATAGACATGCAGCTCGCTCTCGCGTTCGCCGGTCACATTGACCATCTGCTGCTTCATGTCCACGCTCTGCTGCTTGATCTTCTTGACCTTGCCGTGTTCATCCACCATACGGATTTCAGGCGCAGGCATCTTGCCACGCAGATACTGATCGACCACATCGGCCACGTCGATATGAATCGCCAATTGGTAGCGATCCTGAATTTCAATCGCGATATCAAAGGTGGGGGGCGATTTGCGCTCCAGCACCGTTTTTTGGGTGCCGCGCCGTTTGGCCTCTTCATCCCCCAGGGTCACGCTGTCAATGCCGCCCACTAAATCATTCAGTGAGGGATTGAGAATCAGGTTTTCAATGCTGTTGCCGTGGGCGGTGCCAATCAACTGCACCCCCCGCTCCGCAATGGTACGGGCGGCATCGGCTTCGGCCTCGGTACTGATTTCATCAATGATGATCACTTCAGGCATATGGTTTTCAACCGCCTCAATCATCACGGCATGCTGTTCGGCTGGGGTGCGCACCTGCATGCGGCGCGATTTTCCAATCGCAGGATGGGGAATATCGCCATCACCGGCAATTTCGTTGGAGGTATCGATCACGACCACGCGCTTGTGCAAATCATCCGACAAAATACGGGCCATTTCACGCAGTTTGGTGGTTTTACCCACCCCAGGACGGCCCATAAACAGAATACTGCGGCCCGATTCAACCAAATCGCGCACAATATCGATGGTGCCTTGAATGGCACGGCCCACACGGCAGGTCAGGCCGACAATCTTGCCCTTGCGGTTGCGAATACAGGAAATCCGGTGCAGGGTACGTTCAATCCCGGCACGGTTATCATCGCCAAAATCGCCAATATGCTGGGTGACATGATCCAGGTCTTCCTGAGAAATCAGGCGCTCGCTGAGATATTTAATCGAACCGGGGTAGCGGGCCTCGGGCTCACGCCCCAAATCCAGCACCACCTCAATCAGCTCTGAAAGGTTGGCTTCTTTTCGCAGAGTCTCGGTAACCCAGGGGGGGAGATGCACCAGGAGTTCATCCAGGTTGTCGGTTATCAGTTTTTCAAATAGTTCCATGGGATTCCTTTCCGTGGGACGAATTTTGGGGAAATATGGTCAGGGGCCAGGAAAAAAAACAGGAGGCTGAAGGCTCAGCACAGGTCATTGTAGACAATGACGAAAGAGTTCCCTCTGGTGTTCCAGGGGTGGTTCTCTTTTTCAATACATGCATTCCGTCTGGTTATCCTCCGCGTTGAAGCGCACGATCTTTAGTATACTCTTTTGCGGGCTCAGCTTGCTACCACAGAACGCACAAGCGCTTTGGCACGTTCCAGTTTCTCGTGATAGAGCGCTTCAGAAAGGGGCTCAGAGGGGCTCAGATCGAGGTATTTGCGCGCAAAGCTGCCCATACCAATGCCCTGAATCGCGCTTTGACGCTCACGGGCCATGCGTCCGGTCAAATCGTTGGTTCCCCCCGAAACCTGAATAAAACTCTTCAGGCCCGCAGCACGGAGATATTCAGCCAGTTCCAGACAGGGCAGGGTCGATTTCTCGCCCTTGCGGCCACTGATCGGTTTGCCATCGGCTTGAATAAGCATCTCTGAACCCACTGCCTTTTCAATATCCTGGGCCAATTGGGCAATTTCAGCAGCGCTTTGCCCATGCGCCCCCATGCTGAAAGCCAGCAGTTCAAAGGCCGCGCGAAAGGGAGCCAGACTGTCTAAGAGGGTTTGCAGTTCAGCACGGCCCCCATCTCCGGTATGCACTTCCAGGGCCGTGGCCCCTGCTTCCAGGCATTGAGCCAGCAAAGCCCCTACCTCCGCCAGCGGCTCTCGGGGCACCAGACTCAGCGCATCGCTGGGGCAGGCAATCACGCAATGGTCACAGCCCAGGCAGTTTTCGAGCCGAATTTCAGACTCCACAAAAACCTCATGCGGGCAGGCATTGACGCAAAGTCCCCGGCTGTCACAGCGCTGAAAATCTTTTTCCACCCGCAGAAAATGCAAATCCTGGTTAATCCCCACACTGACCATGATCAAGGGCAAACCGGGTACAGGCACCTTTGCCGCCGCAATCCCGGCTCGGGCCGCATGCACCAGTTCAGGCCGTGCCCCCACATCAATCACGTGTGCCCCTGCTTCCGCAAAAATCCGGGCCAGCGTCGCAATAAACTCGGTATTGCGGTAACTTGCGCCACAGATCAGCTTAAAAAAGCGTTGCTCTTGCAGAGCCTCTCGAATCGCCGGATGCATTAACGAATCTTGGGCAAGACAATCCCTGTCTGAGACTGGTATTTGCCCTCACGGCTGCGGTAATTGGTTTCACACACCTCATCGCCCTGAAAAAAGAGCACCTGACACAGGCCCTCATTGGCATAAATCCGACAGGGCAGCGGCGTGGTATTGGAAATTTCAAGCGTCACGAAGCCTTCCCAACCGGGCTCAAAAGGGGTGACGTTCACGATAATGCCACAGCGGGCATAGGTGCTCTTGCCCAAGCAGATGGTCAGCACATCATCGGGAATTTTAAAGTATTCAATCGAACTGGCCAAAGCAAACGAATTGGGGGGAATGGTGCAGACATCGCCAATGAAATCGATGAAGGAATTTTCATCAAAGGCCTTGGGGTCGACCACCGTGTTGTTGATATTCGTAAAAATTTTAAAATGGTTACTCACCCGCAGGTCATAGCCATAGGAGGAAAGGCCGTAGGAGATAATCCCCTGAGAGACCTGACGTTCCACGAAAGGCTGGATCATGCCTTCTTCCAATGCCATTTTGCGGATCCAGGTATCTGATTTAATGCCCATAATCGTCCTTTCTAAAAGAGCAGGATACCTGTTCCATGATACGGATCTTCGCCAGCAGTGGCAATCTAAATCATGGAATCGATTCGAGCATTTGAATCACACCCAGCGGGGGCAGAAGCGCCTCAGAAACCGCCGTACCCATCGTGCTCAGGACCTTATCTTTTCCTGTTTCTGTGGCCGAAATCTGCAGAAGTGCCAGATTGCGACCCTGCTGAGCCGTGACATACAAACGGGTATCGTCCTGGCTGACCGCCAGCCCCAGGGGAGCATAGGCCGGAAACTTCACCTCGCTGCCATCGAGGGCAAGGGTTTGAATCAGTTTTTTAGTTTGAACGTCGATCACCAGCACCGAGGCCGTTCCGCTGGCACTGAGATACAGGCGGCTGCCCGCATGGTTAACCGCGATTCGCTCCGCCAAAAGCGGGCGTTTTTCTGTGGGGGAGCTTTGCAGCTCAATCGTCGTTTCAAGCTTGGAACTGGCGGGATTGATCAGATAGAGTTTGTCTTGAAATTCATCCAGGGCAAAGAGCGTGCCACCCACCACTTTCAGATCTGAAATC
The DNA here is from genome assembly GCA_002783405.1 of bacterium (Candidatus Blackallbacteria) CG13_big_fil_rev_8_21_14_2_50_49_14. Classification (NCBI taxonomy): domain Bacteria; phylum Candidatus Blackallbacteria; species bacterium (Candidatus Blackallbacteria) CG13_big_fil_rev_8_21_14_2_50_49_14. The sequence continues at coordinate 295,543 of PFGG01000065.1, forward strand.
CGGCTGCCTTCAGGCAAGCTCAGTATTTCACTCACCCGGTAACTGTCACTGTCGCGCAAAACCTCCAGCAGACGGGGTTGGGCTTGATCAGCCACCCACAGTTTTGTGCCCTCGCTGTTCAGCGCAAAAGCCGATGTCTGGGCCCCGATCGGTAAATTCACATATTGCTTGAGCGGAGGCTGACGCAGGCCATTCAAGCGGTAAACCGCCAGACGGGGCGAGCTTTCAGAAGCGGCCCAAAGCTCACGGTGCACCGGGTTATACGCCAGTCGATGGGGGTGATCCACAGTGCCCACTTTGCCAATCCGGTAATAGGTGCGCGCGTCATTGCGCTGAAAAACGGAAATCGAACTTTCCATCTGATTGGCAATAAAAAACAGGCCATCGGGCCCCATCACCAGATCGCGAGGAACCTGACCGGTATCAATCCAGCGCTCCACACGGTGCACCAAGGTATTAAAGACCAGCACCCGGTTTTGGGTCGGAGAGAGAATCAAGGCCTGAACAGTGGCCGTGGTATCATCCTGGGGCACTCGTTTGCCACAGCTGAAAAGCAGCAGGGGTAAAAGCAAGAAACCAAGAATAGGTTTGTACATGCTCTGATTATACCCTCTAAAGTGACCAATCGATGCTTTCAAGTTCAAAATGGGCATAATCTGCCAGGTTGCGTGTCACCAGGGTCAGGCCATGTACCCGTGCCACGGCAGCAATCTGTCCATCGGCAAAGGGGGGCGTCAGGCCTTGCCCCTCCAGACGGGCGCGTTCACGGGCATGCCATTCAGCAGCAGGGGGTGAATAGGTCAAAATGGGCAGGGTGGCCAGCACCACCTCGTGCAGATAATTTTCAATCGTGCTGCGCTTTCGCCCTTTGGGCAAACGGTAACAGCCATAAAAGAGTTCATGAATCACGATACTGGCAGTCGCGCAGCGATCTGCCTGCGTTTGCAATTGCGAAAGAATGCGGGGGTTCGGCTGGGGGCGCAGGGGTTCAGAGAGAATATTGGTATCGAGCAGATAGGTAAGGGTCACAGGGTTTACCAGTGAAAGGAGCGGCCAGGGGAGGAATCGCGGAGATTGTCGAAGGTATCATCAGGGGGAAGGGGTTCAGGGGGGTGTGAGAGAAAGGCTTGAAGGGCGGTGCCGAAAGAGGGTTGCGGGTGGGTCAGGCGTGAATAATCATCCATCGAGAGCAAGACCGCGACGGGTTTCCCGCGCCGGGTAATTTGAACGCAGGTGCCTGTCTCCGCCGCATGCACGAGGCTGGGCAAAGCATTTTTCGCTTCGGCAATCGAATAGGAACTGCTCATTTCAGGCCTCCAGATGGCTATCTATATGGCTATATTATAGCAGAAAAAGAGCAGCTGCTGACGTAAGGCTCAAGAAAAATTCAGTCCTCATCGCGGAACATCAAGGGCCTGGCACCATCGAATTTGCGGATCCGCACAGCGACAATCGCTTCAACCCGCCCTTTTAGGCCAAGAGTTTAAGACAAACGGTGAATTTCAAGCAATTGCGGCGGGGTCGCATCGGGGGGATAGACCAGCTCCAATTTCAAGCGCCGTGTTTCACCCGCAGGCAGAACCAAAACCTTCAGGGCCGGGGCCTCTTCTCCTGCGCGTAAAACCTGATGCAGCCAGAAATCCTCGGGCTTTTGTTCTGGCCCCCAACTCAAGCGCAAAGAGCCCCGAAAAAAAACAGCTTCCGCAGGCGGCGAACGAAAAACAGCCAGCGCTTCGCCCGGTGAGCGCTCGATTACTTTCAGGGGTTGGTGTAAATAAACCGCATAGCTGCGGGCCTGGGGATCAGGATTCTGCAAATCCGCCTCCAGCAGATAATGCACCCCATAATTGCCGTGTGATTGAACCGCCGTCCCCGGCACCCGCACCCGCAAAGGGGCACTCTGATTCTGGCCCGTGCCCATGCGCTTGAGATAGACGCTGGAAAGTGGAAAGCCCACACGCTCACCGGGTGCTTGGGGCAAGTCTTCCAATTTGCCTCGCCAACTGGCCCCACTGACCATGCCTGCGACGCGTCCATAGCGGAATCCCCCTGCCGGAGGCGGCTTCGCGGGGTCATATTCCGTGACAGGAATTTCAGGTGGGCCCGCCACCTGACCGGAAGCCAGCAAAGTCAATAAATCCTGAGGCCGGGGCGGAGAACCACTGTCTGAAACCCACGACAAAACAGAGAGATGCACAGGCTCCAAACTTTCAAAGCTTAACAGCGCAGAGAGGGCATTGTCCTGCTGTAAAACCCAAAGAGGATTGGTGGGAATCGCCTCCAGAAAGATCACCGCTTGCTCGCCCGGAGCCAGCAAAATCTGCTGCGGATTCAAGGTGCTTTCGTCGCGCAGCACCGCCAAAGCCAGGCGATCTCCAGGGCCCGAAAACAGCTCGCCCCGTGGATTGTTATGAATCCCCGCCACAGGCTTAAAGGGGGCCTCAGGCCAGGTTCTGAAAAATGCGCCTTTTTTCAGGGTCAGGCGCAAGCTCTCCTGCGAAGGATTGCTTGCAACCACCGCCAGATAGACACGGGCACTTGATAAAACAGCCGTCCGCGCCACATGGTGCATAAACAGCTCGAAGCGCCCCTGCAGAGGAATGCCCAGCTTGCGGCCCTGGTTCAAATCACCGGCTGGCAGCGTAGAAACCAGAATCCCGGATTGTTCGATCCGTTCTGGACTGTTGCTGTGCAAAACCGGCATGCTATCCAGGCTTCCTGGCAAGGGCAGAATCCGCAGTGGATGTGTGCTTTCGGTAAAGGAATCGGCCTGTTCAGGCTTCTGAAGCGCAGCACAGGCCGCAAAAAAACCCAAGAGACAGAGCAGGGCCAGACGTGGAAAAGGCTTACAGATTCGTATACTCATGTTTTGAATTTTAGCCAGGAGCCCCCAAAGAAAGCAAGCTAAAGCCTCGCTTTTCAGCAAAGTCCTGCCCCAGCCTGAGGGGAATGACCTATACTGAAAAACATGAATCTTCAGTCAAAATACAGTCATGCGCTTCGCCAATCCTGAAGCTTTTTTACTGCTGCTTGTGCTGCCCCTGTTCTGGTTTCTGCGCAGAAACCGCCAGGAACCCAGCCAGGCCATGCCCCTGCCTGCCTACCAATTTTTAAAGGATATCCGTCAGCCCTGGCCCTGGAAACTCTGGCTTCCCCGCCTGCTGACCCTGCTCGGTCTGATTTGCCTGATCAGCGCGATGGCCCGCCCCCAGGCCGGACGGGAAGTGACCAGCACCAAAGAAAAAGGCGTGGATATTATCCTGGCACTGGATACTTCCGGCAGCATGCTGGCAGAAGACTTTCTGCCCAACCGCCTGGAAGCCGCCAAAAAAGTCATTGCTGAATTCGTGCGCAACCAAAAAAGCAACCGGGTCGGCATGGTGGTTTTTGCCGGGCGTTCGTTTACGCTTTTGCCCATGACCACCGACTACAGCCTGATTATTGAAGCCATCAAAGATATTCACCCCCATATCGTCAAAATCGACGGCACAGCGATTGGCGACGGCATTTCCAATGCGATTTACCGCTTTCGCGAAGACAATCTCAAAAGCCGGGTCTTGATTCTGCTCACCGATGGTGAAAACACGGCGGGGAATATTAAACCTTTGGTGGCGGCCCAGGTCGCCCGCCAGAAAAATGTCCGCATTTACACGATTGGCATGGGCAAGGCCGAAGGGGTTCCCATTCCGGTCACCGATCCCCGCACCGGTCAGCGCTACTATGTTCGCGACCGCAGTGGCAACCTGTACCTCAGCCGTATCAACGCCAAAGAGCTGACTGAAATCGCACAGCTCACCGGGGGGCTCTATTTTCAGGCCGATAATGCCGAGAAACTCAAGGATATCTACAAACGCATCGCCGAAATGGAAAAAGCTGAATACGAGGTCAAGCACACCACCCTGTATCTGGAACAGATGGTCTGGTTTGGCGTGCCTGCTTTGATTCTTTTGATGCTGGCCCTGCTGATGAACCTGACCGTTTCACGGGTCTTGCGGGTTTAAGAGGCCAGGCTGAGTTGGGGGTGCCCAATCACCACATGGTGCGCCTTGCAGCGGGGCTGGTACTCTTCATCCCCAATCAAAACGGTGGGGCTGTTATAGTGGGCGGGCTGCCCATTGAGCAAACGCTGAGAAAAGGGGGCCTCTGCGCCACAGCTTTCACACAGAGCGTGCAGGGCAATCCGCGAATCACAGCTTTCAATCAGATCCTGCATGGTCTTGCCTGAACTGGCATAGTCTTTTAAGGGAAAAAATTCACGGCGAAAATCACGGTCCAAACCCGAAAGAAAAACAGAGAGACCGGCTTGCCGCAAAATCTGACAAACTTCCAGCAAAGCTGAATCGAGTAAAAAAACCTCATCAATCAGGCAGGCTTGGGGTTGACGGCCTTCCGGCAGACAAGCCTGCAAGGTCAGGGCCTGTGTTTCTGGGCAAGGGGCAGCAGCCTGTGTGCCCTCACGGATCAGCTGCAAAATTTCCTGGGCACTGTCAACGCCCAAGGCCTCGATATCACGGCAGGCCGCATCCCGCGATTTAATAAAACAACCATCCCGCGTATCCTGACGGGGTTTAAAAGCCAGAAAAGGAATTCCGGCGGCATAAAGTTCTTCGGCTTTTTGAACCAGATAGCGGGATTTTCCACTTTTCATGGGGCCATAGCAAATTTCAAGCTGGGGTGTTTCGTGCACGGGAGTGTGATCCTTGCCGCAAAGTAATACCGTATCCTACCATGTTTTTTTTGCAACCCGGAACCCAGCACAAAGGCTCAGAATCAGGTCGAAAGAATGCGTAAAAAGCTGCGCTGGGTTCAAAAATCAGGCCAAGGCACTCTGCTCAGAATTTACAAAATTCAACAAAAAAAACAGCCCCCCTGAAGGGGCTGTCTCGCGCTACTGAAAGCGCATCAAATTAAAAGGCGTAATTCAAAAAGGCTTGAATCACAGGGCCATTGCTGTTCATGGCAGGATAGGCCACGGGTGAAGTAGAAGAACCGCTGGAAGCAGCAATACTGAATTCAGCATTGCTGAAATAACGCCAGCCCAGGTTCAGGCCGAGAATCATATCCGCTGTGGCCTGGTAGTGAAGGCCCGCCAAAAGCGTTCCCCCCAAACCCAAGGCGGTGGGGGTGGGATCCAAACCACTGCCCAGCAGCGTACCGGCCAGGGCACCGCCGCGCAGGCCCAAACTAAAAATCAGCTGACGCATATACCAGCGCTTCATCAGACCAATTTCCAGGTCAAAGGGCAAAACGCTCGCACCGGCATCTACAGAGCGGCCGGTCGGCACCGTGGCCTGGCTCAGATTGGCCTGTTGGGGCATGGCCATGCCGCCCAAGAAGGTAAAGTAAAGTTCTGAAACCCCACTGGCCTGGGCCAGACTGTATTCAATATCCAAAGAGGCCTGGGGCACAAACATGTTTTGCTCCTGCCCTTCAAAGCCCAAGGGGACAGTTCCCAAACTGAAGCCAATTCCCGCTCCGGTTTTGGGGTATTCAATCATCTGATCACCAGCTTCATAATCCCGACCCACGATAATCGGCTGCAGCCGGAATTGAGAATTTGCCAATTCGCGCACCTTGGTAAAGCCCACATCCACAGGCACTTCCTGGCCATTCTGCATGCGGTATTCAATCACCTTAAAGCCCTGATCCAAACCAATCCCCAGCGTATCGACTGTTTCAGTGCCTGAAAGTTTGACCGTAACCTGATCCTGGGCCATATCTGCACTGTCAATCTGGTTTTTCAGAATGAAATCATTCAGACGCTTGATCTCCGTGGTCAAACCGGTAGAGCCATCGTCTGCCAGTTTCTTCTCGGCTTCAGCACGCAGGCTGGCTTCAGGATTCATATTCAGCAATTGCGCGTAAAAAGGAATTTTTTTAATCACTTCCACGATCAAGGGCTGAACCAGCACATTATCGGGGTCGACGGCATCGCCCGTCGCTTCTTTTACGATTCTGAGAATTTCATTGAAATTGCTCAGTTCATAGGTTTTGCTGATCTTCCAGCTGGTGGCCTGCTGAGAATAGAGTTCAGGCTGAGAACCACTCAATTTATAAATATCCAGTTTCATCTGCAGATCAGCTTCAAGATCAATCAGCCAGGTATTGCTGTTCTTGCTTTTGCGGCGCAAATGCCCCAAATCGACTTCACCCCAACTCCAGTCGGTTGCAAAGACATAGGCCGATTCCATGATTCGCTTGGTATCGCTCCAAGAGACCACCTTGTCGCCAATTTTGACATTGTCATTTTCTTGATTGGCAGCCATTTGTCCGGCATTTTCAAGCTGGTATTTCTTAACAAGGTTTAAAAACTCCAGCAGATTGCCCCGGCCGCCCGTGCCCAAGAGCCTATAATCAAAACGGGGAAGTTCTTTCTGAAACCCCTGAATCACATATTTATCATAGGGAACAGGGCGAAGTTGGTAAAAAGAAATATATTTACGCTGATACTCTTCAAGTTCAGCCGCACGGGTGGGGGCAGGCGCCGAGAAGATTCCACCCGCCAGTCCCCCCAGAACCAGGGTAAAAGCAAGTAAAGGACGCAGACCATAGTTCATAAAGAAACCTCTTCCAGTGAGCTTGTATTTTGCGCTTCATTATACGGTGCTGAATGCCCAAAGGCAAAAATCGCAAGCTGAGCTAGCGGTTGATCACTTGAATGTCCCGCACCTGCAGGCGCACCTTGAGCCAATTGCGTAATTTGGTCAAAACCTCAGGCTCGGGTGTTTTCTGCCAATGTAAAATCACAGTGGGTACGGGCACCGATTTCATCGTCTTCAAATCGGTACGATTCAACAAGATATAGCCAAACTGCTTCAATTCGGGGTACTGCACCTTGAGTTCAGCCAGCAAAAGATCCTGAGACTGCACTTTGCTGCGATAATGTAAAAGCTCCTGTTCCAGGCTCTGAATCTGCTGGTTCTGTTTTTGCAATTGCAAATCCTTTTGCTTGAGCACCTCTTCATTTTTACGGTACAGATCTTCCACAATGCCCACTTTCAGCTCCTGGTTGAGGCGCGTGAATTGCTGTTCCAGCTCAAGCGAGCCTTTGCGGGGTTGGTGCAAAACCAAACGCGTACCCTTGAGGCCCGCCAGGCTATCCAGTTTGCTTTGTAGTTTTTTCACCACCAAAGCCGCCAAGGGCTCGCCAATCAAGGTCAGTTCGATCAGCGAGTTATTGCCCTGATATTTCAAGGTAGTCCGGATCACTTCACTGTCGGGGAACTGAAAATTTTCACTGATAAACTGGTGGGCCTGCCGCTGAAAAAGGGTTTCTTGCACCACTCCCCAGGCCGCGTAAAGACTGGGCAGAACGGTCAGCAGGGCAAAGGCTGCAATCCAGATTTTGACCCGTTGTTCGCGTGCGGCATCGATAAAACTGACCCGTTTGAACTTGAGATAGCGCACCACCACAAAGGTCGAAAGACAGATAAAAACCGAATTGATAAAAAAGAGATAAAAGGCCCCCAGAAAAAAGCCCATATTCCAGGTGGCCAGACCAAAGCCAGCAGTACACAGAGGGGGCATCAGGGCCGTGGCAATCGCCACCCCTGGAATGGCATTGCTTTTTTCGCGGCGGGAACTGGCAACAATCCCCGCTGCTCCGCCAAAAATCGCGATCAAAACGTCAAAGATCGTCGGACGGGTACGCGCCAAAAGCTCGGACTGGGCCTGATCGAGCGGGGTAATTAAAAAATAAAGCGCCGAGGTAATCACTGCCGCCAAAACCGCAATCGAGAGATTGCGCAGCGAGCGTTTGAGCAGGTCGATATCGTTGGTGCCCAGGGCCAGGCCGGCCCCCATGATCGGGCCCATCAGCGGAGAAATCAGCATCGCGCCAATAATCACAGCCGTAGAATTGGTATTTAAGCCTATCGAAGCAATAAAAATCGCGCAAATCAGGGTCCAAAAATTGGCGCCGCGAAACTCAATATTTTTACGGATATCGCTGACCGTGGTAGTTTCGTCAGATTCTTCGCGCAAATGCACAATATCCACAACATAATGACGAAACTGGCGAAAAACAAGTGAGACAGAGCGGTTCAACAGACGTTCGTCTTTCTCGATCTGTTCTTTCAATGGATCAGAATCTCCCGAAACCGGAGCCGCTGTTTCTGTGACTTCCAGCGAAGGGGAAGAGGCCTCAGGGGGCTGAGCAGATGATTCCTCTGACATGAAAAGCGCTCCTTCAGAATTCTGCAGAGATTTTTTCAAGCATAGCATACCGTTCAAGCTGACCGTCCAAGCCAAAAGTGGCAGCTCAGGCAAAATCTCTTGCGTTTTTCTCTCAATTTGATCTTTGATGGGTTTAAGTCTGAAGCCAGAAGGCCGATAATAAAATCAGAATACTTCTGAAAGGTTTGCACGCAATGCAGACCCAACAGATGGAACGGGTATACGAACCGTGAAAATCGATGATAACAATGCCTTTGAATTGGCCCGGGTTACCGGCCCTCAGTCTGTCCAACGGTCAGGATCGGCCTTTGACCTGTTTGCTGCCTATGGTGTTTCACCTGCGCAGGGAACCGATCAAGCCAGTCTTTCAAGCCAGGGCCAGGAAATTCAGCGCCTGACACAAGCAGTGCGTGAATTGCCTGAAGTCAGGGAAGACAAGGTTCAGGCCGCGCGGGCACGCCTCCAGGACGGAACCTGGCAAGTGCCGACCCCTGATCTGGCAGAAGCCATGTTTCGACTGGCTGAACTGGATCAGGGCTGAGCAAATGCAGGTTTTTTGTTTTCAGGTCTGGCAGTTCTGCCATGCGTAGAACTGCCAGTTTTTCACGGTTTTTAGGTTTTCAGGGAGGAAAATGCGAATGCAGGCGCTTTTAAGCCATCTCAACAAAGAGGAACAGTATTACCAATGCCTGGTACAACTGCAGGAAGACATGCAGAACTGTCTGGTGCAAAACCGCCAGGCTGAATTGGATAAAGTCATTCAACAACATGAGCAATGCCTGAATCTGATGCAGGCCCAGGAAAAAGAACGGGTGCAGCTGATGCAACCCTTGGGCAGCAATCTGGAGAGTATCCTTGAAAAACTGAGCGATTTGCGCGAACGCACCCAACTCAAAAGCCTGCAGGAGAAGATCAACGCGCATATCACCCGCCTGCGCCACCTCAGTCATTTGAATCAAGCCCTGCTCGAACAAGGACAGGCCTATATTCAACACACCACTGAACTCTATCGCAGCCTGGCCCGTGCCAGTTCCCCAGCCGTTTATTCGCCCTATGGCCAACTTGAAGCCCCCGCAGAACCCGCCCGCAGTTTCTGCGAGTTTGACGCCTGATTATGGTCAGACCTGCTTTTCTCGGATTCAATATCGCACGCAGTGCGCTGTTTACGGCCCAACAGCAACTCGATCTGACCGGGCACAATATCGCCAATTCTGGGGTAGAGGGCTATAGTCGGCAGCGCTTGCATCTGCAGGCTTCCCCAGATATCTACGGATTGGGCAAGGCCTATCCTGGCAGTGTGGGTCAAGGGGTTCAGGCCGATCAACTGCAACGCCTGCGCGACGCCTTTTTAGACAAGGAATACCGGCTCAAAAGCCAGGAACAAAGCTATTACCAAACCCGTTTCAACTATGCCAGCCAAATGGAAAGCTCGCTGGGAGAAATGGGCAGCAGCGGTTTGGGGCTGACCCTCGACAAATTTTTTAATAGCTGGCAAGAGGTCAGTCTGCGCCCCGACGACCTCTCTCTGCGCCAGACCGTAGTGGCCGCAGGCAATGATTTGAGCTACAGCCTGCGCAGTTTTGTCGCCGATGTTACCCGTCTGCAACTGGATACCGATCGCGATCTCAGCCAATCGGTTGAACGGGTCAATAAAATCTCAGAATCCTTGGCCCATCTCAACCAACAGATTTCCCTGCGTACCAATTTGGGAGAAACCCCCGCCGATCTGCTCGACCAACGGGATCGTCTTTTGGATGAACTCAGTGGCCTGATTCAGATTCGCACCGATCTCGACAGCAATGGAGCTGTTCAGGTTCAAAGCAATGGCAAGGCCCTGGTCGTTAAAAATGAATGGCATGCCCTGCAATTGAGAACAGAGCCCGATCAGATCAGGGGCCAAAGTGCAGTCGGGTTTCCGTTTACCCTGAACCGGGGCGATCTGGTTATCAATGGCGTGGATATTCTCGGTTCAGATGCCCCGCTCAATATTGCCACAGCCGCCGATGCAGGACTGCTTGTGAACCAAATCAACCTGCATACAGGCCAGACCGGGGTGGTGGCGTCACTTGATGCCGCTGGACATTTGCTGATGAGGAGCACCTCAGAGGCCAGCAGTTTTATCAATATCCAGGAAACAGGCGTGGGGCTGAGCCTGACCGGGATTGCCAGCGGGGACTATACCCTGACCAATTCCAGCAGCCTGATGCTGCCGGGTGGCATTTATCTCAACCAACCCGGCGGTAAAATTGAAAGCCTGCTCAATACCAAAACCCAAATTCTGCCCCAAACCCTCGATCGTGTGCACCAATTGAGTGCAGCCCTGATCCGGCGGGTAAATACCATTCATCAGAATGCCTATGATCTCAATGGGCAAAACAACCGCCCCTTCTTTACAGGCACCAACCCCGCCACGATTCAGGTCAGCGGAACCTTGCAGGCCGATGCTTCCCTGCTGGCCCTGGCCGCTGACGCCTCATTTCCCCCCGGAGATGGCAGCCAGGCCCGTGCGGTCTACCAGGCCCGCTTTGAGGTCAGTGTGGGGGGCAAAAGTTTAGAAACCGCCTATAACGCACTGGTCACGGATATGGGCACCACCATTGCCCAGGCTCAGGAACGCGCCGAGACCCTCAAAACAGTCAAAGAGGGCATTGACAACCAGCGCCAATCGATTGCTGGGGTCAATATGGATGAAGAACTCTCGAATATGCTTCAGTTTCAGCGCTCCTTTTCAGCGGCGGCCCGTGTCATGAATACCATGGATGAAATGCTGAACCAAATCGTCAACGGTCTGGGGGCAGGGAGATAAGCCATGCTGCGCATTACCCAACAAATGCTCCAACGCAATTCACTCAATCAGATTCAGGCCCGCCAGAATGATCTGTTTACAGCCCAGAAACAAATTTCAAGTGGTTACCGTTTTGACAAGCCCTCGGAAGATCCTTCGGCAACCGCCATCTCACTCGATTTACGCAAGGCGATCTCGTTTCAGGAACGCATTGGCAAAAACGCCAGTACCGCCCAGGATTTCAATCTTCAGGCCGACCATGAACTGTCTACTGCTGGCGATATCTTTCAGCGCGCCCGTGAACTGGCGATTCGCTCTGCCGATGAGGCCCTCAACCAGCAACAGCTCGATGGTATTTCCTCTGAGCTGGAAGGCCTGCTGACCCAGCTCACCGATATTGGCAATGCCACCCACGAAGGCAATTATATCTTTGGCGGCTACCAATCCAGCAAGCCGCCTTTCCGTGCCGAAAAAAACCTGGTGATTGAAGGCACGGCCATGACCGAACTGAGCCTAAATAAAGGGACGTTTAAAACCCAACTCGAAACCCATTCCCTGACCACCGTAGCAGCCGGTTCATTTTCTCTCAATGGCGGTGATCTGGTGATCAATGGCGTGGATATTGGCTCTTTTCATGTGGTCGACCCGGCCCGCACAGCAGCCGACAATGCCCAGGCCCTGGTCGAGCGGATCAATGCCAAAACCGCCGAAACCGGCGTCAGTGCCCAGGCCATCAATTTTCCCACTGGCAGCTATGCCGCCCCAGGTGCTGCCCCGCTGACGGGCATCGCCCTTGTCAATCTGGATAAAAATGGCAGCCCTTCCAACAAACCGATCGAAGTTTCAGGCCAGGGCATTCCAGGGGTGGGAGGCCTGAATGTCTTTAGAAATGAACGGCTGCTGCTCAGCGATACGCGCTTTACCTCGCTGCGGATTGGTGCGGGCGCGATTGGCAATGTCCCGGCCGGGACCCTCAGTATCAATGGTGTCACGCTCAATAGCGCGATTAATTTTGCAGCAGGCAATAGCGCAGAGCAAAACGCCCAAGCCATTGCCACAGCCCTCAATAGCTTAACAGCACAAACTGAAGTCTATGCCAAAACCGATGGCAATGGTTTCGTGCAACTGCAATCACAAACCCCCTTTCAAATTGCAGGGGCACCGGCCCAGCTCAATCTGCCCAATCAGGTCTATGAACAGAGTCGCAATGCAAGCGCCGTGAGTGGAGCCGTGGGCGCCGGCAGTGCCATGATTCTCTCCAAGGGCAGCCTGGTTTTAAACGGAATCGATATTTTTAACACCCCGCTAACGCTGGATGCCACCCTGACAGCCCCACAACGGGCCCAACAGATCGTGACGGCCATTAACAACCGCGCCACAGACACGGGCATCCGGGCCTTCAGCGATGCCACAGGCCGTCTCTATTTCAGCAATGGCGATCAGCATATTACCAGCGTAAGTTATCAGGGCGACAGCGGTGAAAATTTGGCCCAGATTGGCAGCCAGGAATTATTGCCTCTGAATATGAGTGGCGATCAGGCTTTTGCTGGGCAGCGCGCGCAAACCCGCCTGCTCAGTGGCCGCGATATTTTAGCCGCAGGCCTCGGCAGTGCAGTGTCAACTGCCAATGTCAGTTTCGCAGCGGGCGATACCCTGGTGGCAGGCAATTTCGTGATCAATGGAACCAATATTTTAGCCGGCCCCTTTACGGGCGGAGCCGCTGCCGATGCCGCCACACTGATCGCGGCAATCAACGCCCAAAGTGGCACCACAGGGGTTTCGGCCCTCGCTTCAGGTGTGGCAGGAATTCGTCTGAATTCTCTGACGGGTGCAGCCTTTAATCTTCAAACCACGGGCAATGGCAGCAAAGCCCAAATCCCGGCGACAGCAGCGGGTACGACCTATCTCAACCCTATCAATGCTGGAGATATTTTGATCAATGGCGTGGATATTGGCCCGATTGCGGCGGTACCCGCTAACCCTGGCAATCCCCCCCAGAATATCATCGACCTGGCAGACGCCTTGGTCAATGCTATCAATAACCAGGCCGCCACCACCGGCGTCAAAGCCGAGCGCATCACCGCCAGCACAGGCGGCACACGGGTTCTGCTCACGGCCACCGGCCAGGATATCCGCGTGGATACCAATAATCCCGTCGCCAATGCCGTCTTCAATACGATTGGCCTGCAGCCAGGGACGGTGGTTCGTCAGAAAATTGATGCCTTCGATGCCCTTGTACGTTTCCGCAACCAGGCCCTCAACAGCAAATTCAACCGCGATGCCGTGCAAACCATTTCAGTGCAGAGCCTGCGTGAGGTAGATGATGCCTTTACGGCCTTAACCGGCAACCGGGTTGAATTGGGCGTACGTGGGCAGAGAGCCGAACTGGTGGGCAATCGCGTGGCCCAAACCCAAGAAGTGCTCAGCCAACAGCTCGCCGATCAGCGGGAAACCGATGTGACAAAAGCCATCTCGCAAATGACCCTGCACGAAACAGCTCTGCAGGCCGCCTACAATATGACCCAGCGTCTCTCGGGGCTTTCTCTGCTCAATTATATTTAAGTGTCTCATACCCCAACTGCCTCTTTCCAGCGTACTCAGCTCCCCCCACAGTCTTCCTGGAGATTTGAGTTTCAAATCCCCTCTGCGCTCAATCGTCTCAAGCAGATTTTGCAATTTTTGGGGATTTGAAAAGCCTGTGCTAAGCTGAAGCAGCCAAATCACAGAAAAGGATCCTGTCATGCGCGCTGTTCTACTCTCTGTTCTGCTTCTGCCTGGGCTGCTCGGCCCCGCTTTCGCCCAAACCAGTGATTTACCTCCGCGTTGGCAGGAAATTCGACAGGACTACGCCGACAAGGCCCTGATCGAAAAATTTTATACGGCCTTTCAAAAGGGTGATGGAGCCACCATGGCAGCCTGTTATCACCGAGACGCCAAATTTACAGATCCCGTCTTTGGCACCCTGCGCGGAGCCGAAATTGGTGCAATGTGGAAAATGCTGCTGGAAATCAGCCAAGGGGGCTTAAAAATTCATTTTCGTGACGCCGACGCCCATCTGGGCATGGGCAAAGCTCACTGGGATGCCGATTATACCTTTTCAGCCACAGGTTTGCCCGTTCACAATTCTATCGACGCTGAATTTGAAATTCGTGAGGGCTTGATCTACCGCCACCAGGATCATTTCAGCTTGCACCGCTGGAGCAGCCAGGCCCTGGGCCTGCCCGGTTTTTTATTCGGCAATACTTCCTTTTTGCAAAATGCCCTGCGCCAGCAGGTGCGTGAAAAGTTGAAACTCTGGATGCAAGCACACCCCTGATCCCCAGCTTCAGCACTTGGGGCTTAAGTTCTTCTGCAGCAAGCTAATCCCCGACGCAAAATCATTGCTTCACCAAATAAGCCATATCTGGCTTATTTTCTATTAATTTTCACATTTTGTTCAAATTAGAAATTGACAGTGATCTCTCAAAAAGCTAGAATGTTAACATCATAAACATAAAGCGTTGTGATCTGGTTTTCAAATACAAATTTCGGAAGGTTAAGCAAATGAACATCAATACTTCAGGCAATTCCATTCAAAAGCGAATTCAAGCTTTGCAAGAGTCTTCAAGCCCTTCTCAGCTTGAAAAAAAGCCGGTTGAAACAGGACTGAGCAAAACAGATTTTGAACAGCGCAAAGCCCTGTTCGAAAAAGGAATGCACGCACCGACAACAGAAAAAGCACTTGAAACAGAAAGCCAAATTCAATCCAAAATTCAAACGGCCCCCTCAGAAAATCTCTCTCAAACCGCTCAAGAACTCAATGAACTCGGTCTGAATTTCCATGAAATCTCCTCACGTGAACAAGAATCAGAAGACAACGATTCAATCCCTGATCTTTCACAGATCAAGAGAGGCTACGAAACACCTCAACTCAAGCCAAACCAAGTCATGATCGACGGCCATCTCTACGAAACCGTTTCAAATAATGAAAATTACAAAACCTATACCACCCAGTTATCCAATGATTCTAATGACAGTGACGATTTTGATGACAGTGACGATTTTGATGAGTACGACGAGATCGAAGTTAAAGATTACACGCAACCTGAAGTCAAAAACACCTCAGAGGCCAAATACTCTGAAACCTCCTCCAATCACCATAAGGTAGAGTACCGTGTCAAAAGCAATGTCGACGGAATTCGCAAAGGATATGAATTTGATTTAGGCAATAGCAAATACACAGCAATGTTTGAGTCAGACGAGGCCCAAAATGAAAACAAGCTGCATTTCAGTGAAAAAGGAGTGACACGGGGCAGCGATCAAGAACTTTTAACCACACAAACCCCAACCACAGGCCTGTGGGCGGGTTCAAAAGCAAACCGCATGCTCTTTGTGATGGAGCCCAATGGTCAGATTCATGCCATTGATCCCAACAAACCGATCAGCCACAAAGGCGCAACGGTTTTGGATGTGCGTATTCACCACTCCAGTCTGCTCAACGGGCAGGAGGTCGCAGGTGCGGGTGAAATTCAGGTCAGTTCAGGGCTGACTCCCGAAGAATTCAACCATCTGCAAACAGTCGTCCTGAAGCGCGTGCAAAAACAATTTGAGCATGAACAGGATCTCAAACCCGAAGTCATGCAAAAGATGATTGCACAGATGGTGGATCTTGAATTGGGCAAAATACTCAAAAATCACCAACCGGGTCAAATTGAAGTGATCTCAGATCGCAGCGGACACTACCGCCCCAATCTGGAAATGACCGCTCAGACCCTTGAAGAATTGCAAGAAAAGGGTGTCGATATCAGCCGGGTAAATGTGGAACTGGGCGATAAAATCGGTGGTTCCTCAGTATTAGAAGGAGAACTGATGGTGCCCAGCTCCACGGTGATTTCAAGCAAAGAAGTTCCCAATGGCGAAGTTCAGTTGCGCGCCCAACACGCACGTAAAATGAATGTTCAACAGGAGTTATTGTCAAAATTCGGACAAAAATCTGAAAATTACGAAAAACAAAAAAACAACCTCAATCAATTGCTCGGAAAATACCTCAGCGAGAATAAATTCGAAAAGGCAGCCATTATTTATGAGCGTCTGATGTTTTTACATGGCGTGGGCACCTCAGGCAAGGTTTCAGAAAATCAACGCGAGTATCAGGAAAAGCAAATTCTTAAGCATTTGCAAGCCAATCCCAAAATTCCAACGGAAAAACACCCACTCCTGATCATGGCCTATGAAAACCTGATCGAGGATCGCAAACCGGTGGTCAAAACAGAATATCGGTTGACAGAAGGCTATACCACAAACGATACGAAGCCAAACTACAATACAAAATATACTGACAAAATGAACCCGAACTACAACACGAAAGAGACTGACGAATACCCAGAGATTGAAGATGACATCAATGAAATTGAGCTCAATGATGACGAAATTGAAATCAATTACTTTTACTAAAAGCCCCTTGTTTCAATCTTTTTAGAATTGAAACAAAGACAAAATCCTGCGGGTTTGAACCCGCAGGATTTTCGTCTAGGTCTAGATCATCATTCCCCCAGAGGCTTCAACCCGCTGGGCATTGACCCAACGGCTCTCTTCAGACAGCAGCGAAGCCACCAAGGGGCCAATATCTTCAGGCACCCCCACCCGACCCAAACTGGTCTGCGCAGCCAGCATCTGGTTCAGACCTGCATTGTCCCGCACCGCGCCGCCGCCAAAATCTGTTTCAATCGCCCCTGGTGCAAGCGTGTTCACTGCGATACCACGGCTGCCCAGTTCTTTGGCCCAATAGCGGGTCAAGACCTCCACCCCCCCTTTCATGGCAGCATAGGCCGCATAGCCCGGAAAACTGAAACGCGTCAGACCGCTTGAAAGGTTGAGAATCCGCCCTTGATCTGCCAAAAGAGGCAAAAGGGTCTGGGTCAGAAAAAACGGACCTTTCAGATGAATTTTCATAAGCTGATCAAATTGTGCTTCTGTGGTTTCTTGAAAAGAAGCATGCAGCCCAATGCCTGCATTGTTGACAAGATAATCAAACTGCTCACGTTGCCATTGGGCCTTTAAAGCCCCCTTTAATTCAGCTGCAAAGCCCTTGAACGAATCACTCTCAGAAATATCCAGGCGCAGGGCCACAGCCTGACCGCCCAAAGCTTCGATTTCGCTGACCACTGCCTCAGCGGCCTGAGACTGGCTCTGATAGGTCAAGACCACCCCCACGCCTTTTTTCGCAAGTGCCAGGGCTGCACTTTTGCCCAAACCCCGGCTGCCACCTGTAATAACTGCAATTTTCATCTCATTCTATCCTTTCGCTTCGGTTTCAAAACCGACTGATTGACGTGATCTTGTTTAAGCCTATATTATTTTAATAATTTGATAAATAATCAATTTATTAAAAGACTATTCATTATTTTTGAACAATAGGAAAAAGCCGATGGATCGCATCGAAGCCATGAAAATCTTTCTGCGCGTGAGCGAATTGCAAAGTTTCAGCCAGGCGGCCGAAAGCTTGCATTTGCCCAAAGCCACTGTCTCCACCTCGATTCAAAAACTCGAAAGACACTTGAAAATACGCCTGCTGGAACGCACCACCCGCCAGGTACAACTCACCCCCGAAGGTCTGCTTTTTTATGAGCGCGCTCAGGATGTTTTGGCAGATCTCGAAGATATCGAAGCGATGTTTGAGGCTGAGGCCCGGCAAATTAAAGGCAAAATCCGAATCGACATGACAGTTGCCTTGGCGCGCAATCTGGTTATCCCCCTTTTGCCCGAGTTTTGTAAAATGCATCCCGAAATTGAAATCGAATTGAGCAGCACCGATCGCTATCTCGATCTCATCCGAGAAGGTCTCGATTGCGTGATCCGTGTCGGCAGAGGCCAGGAACCCGGCTTGCTGAGCAAGCCCTTGGGCGAAATGCATCTGATCAATTGTGCCAGCCCTGAATATCTGCGCAAAAATGGAATGCCGCAGACCCTTGAAGATCTCAAAACCCATCAACTGATTTTTTATGCCATGCAACTCGGCAGCCCCCCCGAAGGCTTTGAGTATTTCGAGGGTGAAAAATACCATGAAATAAAAATGAAAGGGCTGCTGACGGTGAACAATACCATAGCCTATGAAACAGCCTGCCTGGCAGGCTTAGGCATCATCCAATGCCCTTCTGCGGGTATTCAGGCGCATTTGGCAAGCGGTCGCCTGATTGAAATTCTCCCAGAATTTAAAGCCCAGCCCCTGCCGCTCAAACTGGTATACCCCTATCGCCGTCGCCAGACGCGACGTCTGAAGGTCTTTATTGCCTGGCTCGAGCCCCTGATCAAAACCTATCTGGAAGATCAACATGCAGCCACTTAAGCCACACCAGACGGTTCTTTGGCAGCAGGGTCTTTACTGTTTTAACCAAGGCGCTTATTTTGAAGCCCATGAAATTTTTGAAGAACTTTGGCGTTCACTTCCGCCCCCGCAGAAAACCAGCCTTCAGGGCTTGATTCAGGTCGCCGTGGCCTGTGTGCATTTACACAGGCAGAATGAGCGGGGGGCCCGCAGCTTGTTTAAAAAAGCAGCCCAAAACCTCAGCACAGGGCCTTTGCCGTCTGGGAATCAAGCCGCTTTGCTGAAACAGATTGAAGCCTGGCTGAACTGGTTGGAGCAAAGCCCCGATAAGCGCTCTGAGGCGCCGAACTGGCCCAGTTTAGCCCCCTAAATAGCCCCTACAATCCTGATGAAACACTTATTTTATTTGGCGCATATCAAACAGGTGCTTGATATGTATCAATTTTACGCCCCCCCCTGCAAATCTAAAATGAAAGCAGAAGGGATTCTCTTGAAAGGAGCATCTTATGCAATTTCAGCATGCCAAACAGCTGGCCTCACTCTCACTCGCCCTGATGATGAGTGCCTGTATTATTCAAGTTCCTGAGGGCGTTCTCTCGCCCTCCTCAAGCCCAAAAGCAAGCAGCACACCGCTGGTTTCGCCCTCCTTAAAACCCATTGCTTCTGTGGCACCCGCCACACCTCAGCCCACAGCATTCTCAACGCCAGAACCGATCAAAACCGTTGAACCCTCGCCCACTCCCGTTCCGAAAAAGGTCTATACCCTAGCCAAAAAAGAGATGGTCCTCTGGGGCGGTTCCAGTGTAGGAGAAGTCGCCATCAGCAGCGAAAACACCCCTGTCTATCGCGTCAAAGGAGGCGGTTCTGTTGATTTTGAACTGACCTGGCAAGAGGGCGATGTTGTTTTGAATGCCTATGAAATGCGTGAAACAGGAATCGCCTCACAAAAAGGGCAGATGCGCTGGACCACCCCTCCTCAGGAAATCAGCGAAGATCAGATCATTCCCTTCAGTGCCAGTATCAAAGTACTGAGCAATGATCGGCTGCCTGGAGATTTTGGCCCAAATATCTCAGTGGGTTGGAATATCGACGGAACCTCCACCCATTGGCTGATTCCCGATTCGCGCACAGGCTCTACGGTCACTCCCCTTTCTATGAATTGGGATCTGCCCGTAGAGACCTTTAAAGAAGCCCTGGTAACAGATCCAATTCATCCCTCGGGAGATCATTTTACCCTCTTCGTCAATGCCCAAGGGGTACTGGGCTTATTGGTCAGATACCAGTACACGCAAAAAAAATAGGCAGTAAGCAGCCTGCCTCTGAAAGGTTTGGAGCCACGCCAGACAGCCAAGCTGTGCTAGAATGGCTCCACCTTTGTTTGCGTTTGAAAGAAAAACATGCCCCAATTCACAATCCCAGCCGAATGGCACAAAACCCGTCTCGATCAGGTTCTGATTCAGCTCTTGCCCGAGCTCTCACGTGCCTATTGCAAAAAATTGGTTCAACAGGGCCAGATTCAACTCAATGCACAAGTCGTCAGCAAGGCAGGGCAAATTTTACGTGAAGGGGATCTGCTGCAATGGGAGTTGCCCGAATTGCAGCCCCTTGAAATTCAGGCCGAAGCCATGGATCTGGATATTGTCTATGAAGACCCGCATCTGCTGGTGATCAACAAACCCGTGGGGCTGGTGGTACACCCTGGCGCCGGGAACCCTTCAGGTACCCTGGTTAACGCCTTGCTCCACCATTGCACCGATCTCTCTGGCATTGGCGGGGTCGAGCGCCCTGGCATTGTGCACCGCCTCGACAAAGAGACCAGCGGCCTGCTGGTTGTGGCCAAGCATGACCAGGCCCACCGACATTTATCCGAACAACTTCAACGCCGGGATATGAAACGCATTTACTGGGCCCTGGCCGAACTCGCTTTTGCAGAGCAAAGTGGTGAAATTGAAGCCCCGATCGATCGGCATCCGGTTGAGCGCCAAAAAATGGCGATCGTCGAAGACGGGCGCTTTGCCCGTACCCATTGGACCGTGCTTGAGCATTTTACAGGCTATACCCTGCTTGAACTCAGTTTAGATACCGGCCGCACCCACCAGATCCGTGTACATCTCAAACATATTCACCACCCCTTGGTCGGAGATCCGGTTTACGGCAGCAGCCGCAAACATGCCTTCAAGGTTTCAAGACCGCTTTTACATGCCCGCTTTTTACGCTTTTTTCACCCTGTCAGCGGTGAGTTTTTGGAGTTTGAAGCGCCTTTGCCACAAGATTTTGAAAGAATCCTGACGATTTTACGGGAACGCACGCATAAAAGCTGAACAAGCCCTTTTGAAAACCCTTTCAAAGAAAAACCCTGCCTTTGCATAAAAACGCAGCGCAAAGGGTATAATAAAGACCAGAACAGATCGGTCAAGGGACTTATGGACAAAGCAATCGGATTCAATCTGCCGCCCGGAATCGCGCCCACCCAGCAGCGCTTTTCACGGGTGGATGATGCTTTGAAAATGGCGGCCACGCTTCCCGGCTCTGAAGCCGTCGTTCAAAATACAGATAAAAACGGCCAAACCTATTTCACACTCAAACCCGTTTCTGAACACGAAGTTCAACAATACGACAGCTCTCAATATGACCCCAGCATCATCAAATTCAGCATCGACAAGG
The DNA here is from genome assembly GCA_002783405.1 of bacterium (Candidatus Blackallbacteria) CG13_big_fil_rev_8_21_14_2_50_49_14. Taxonomy (NCBI): domain Bacteria; phylum Candidatus Blackallbacteria; species bacterium (Candidatus Blackallbacteria) CG13_big_fil_rev_8_21_14_2_50_49_14. The sequence goes on from PFGG01000065.1 coordinate 316,470, forward strand.
GCAATGGCACCACCCCCACGGGTGCTGAGCGGATTCTGAAAGCCGACGCGCTTTCTACCCGCAATGCACTTGAAAATGGCCTCAAAAGCGTAATTCCCCCCCAGGCCTATAGCCCAGCCAGTTTGAACAAGCTCTCTCAGGGCTTGGGCTTTAAAGATTTTGACGCCATGTACCAACTGATCTCCAAACTGCCCCCTGAAAAACAGGAGGCCTTTGTGCAAACCCTGACCCGCCCTGAAAGCTGGAAATCCGTCGCTTCAGATTTTACCCGAAATCTGCTCAGCAATCCGCTCAATCCTGCGCAGGCCTTTGAAAACACCCGTGAAAATCTGGTAGAAAATTTGAAAGGGCCCTTAAATGAGGTCTTGCAATCCGAAATCAAAGGGCTGTTTGAAGGCCAGGGGGCACCCAATTTTGATCCCCCGCTAGAATCCAAGGATTCCAACTGGAGCCCCGCTGCGCTCTTGGGCATTCACAACAGCCTGCAAAATATCAAAGAAAATTCGCCCGCCGATTTTAGCCGCATTCAAAGCACTGACAAACCCTTTACCTTTAAGTTTGAAGCCGACCCCACCCTTTCAAGTGAAGATACCAATATTGCAGCCCAAGATCCCCTCAAACTGATCACCGACTCAATGAAAATCGCACATACATCCTGCAATTGTGGCAAAGACCATTCCATCAGCATTCGCGAAGGGGCCGTCAAAGGCTCTTCTGACGCAATTCTGAATGAAAAAATCCTGAATAAACTGACCCTTTTCAGCCGGGGCACCCCTGCAACCCTGAACAAAATTCAAGGTTTCCCCGACGGCAGCAACCAATGGTATAAACTCGATGAAATGCAAGATCGGGGCATGGTTTCAGGCAATCCCCCCGCCTTGGATCGTGAAAAAAGCTTGAAGCTCTTGGGCGATCTGAACAAAGCAGGCAGTTCCAAAGATCAAACCTGGCGCTTGCTCAATTCCCTGGGCAATTCTGCCGGGGTCTTTCAACCCAAACTGCTTAAAAATGACCCCGTTTTAAAAGACTACCTCAAGCCCAATTCTGCGGGGCTGGACATGAACAAACTCTGGAATGTCTTTTTTCCCCAGGGCAATCAAGCCGAAATCGCCAAAATTCAAACTGCGGTTCAAAATTGTCTGGGCCAGGCCAGCAACCAAACCGTCGCCAATGCGGTCTTTAAAATGGAGCAAATGAATCAAACCCAAGGGCTCCAGGATTTTCTCAACACGATCAAACCCGATATGGCGAGAGATCTACTCAAAGATGGCAATATTGGCCCCCGCACCCAAAATGCGATCAAACGCATGGAGGGCATCCTGGCCCTGAATACCCTGAAAAAGAATTTGCCCCAACCCTTGAGCCCGCAGCAAAACCACAAGGTGCAGGATATTTTTAACAGCCTCACGGCCCCCACCCTCGATGAGGCCAGTTTGGCGCAAACCCAAACCAAGATGAAAGCCTTGCTCCAGGAAATACCCAACCGCATTGTTCAGGAAAGCCCTCAAAAAACCCTGCATGAGGTGATGGGCAATCTGATTGAGCGCATGGATGGCAAATTCAACCAGCAGACCAGCAAAGATTTGGTCAATAGCTGGCTCTCGATTGTCGATTCAGAAGGCGAAGGCAATGTCATTTCGGATCTGGTCACCCACGAAGTGGGGCATAACCTGATGGAGATCTTCAAACAGGATCACCCCCAGATCAACCTGGAACGGGATTGGGCCGCCATTTCTGGCAAAGCAGATCAAAAAGGCCCCGATCAATTTACAATGGCACCGGCCACCCAATCCTATTTCAACCAGGCACCAGAAGAAGTTTCAGACTATGGCGAAACCAATCCCGGTGAAGACTTCGCCGAATCCTACCGCATGTTCATGAGCCAGCCTGAAGAACTGATCAAACGTGCGCCCACCAAGTTTTTAGTCTTGAATGCCCTGAATGGCCGTTTCAGCCCTGAGCAGATTCAAACACAGTTTGGGCCCTACCAGGACAAATTGGATCAGGCCTGGAAAAAAATCCAGGGCCAGACAGGCGCCAAATTCCATCTTTCTGCCCCCATGGTAGAGTTGATGAACAAGACCTATGGCGGCACGCTTGGTAAACCAGCAGACAGTTCAGATTTGCAAAGTTTTACCACGGCCGCCCTTGATAAAGCAGGCAAAACCGTTGCAGGTACGGGGGCACTCTACAAAAATCCTCCCCTGTCGCCGGAACGCCTGCAAAGCCTCAAAAATCTTCAGCACCCTGCCCTGAGTCAGGAACAGTTAAAAGCCACCAACAATGCCTTGGCAAAATTGATCAGCCAGGTTCAGACAGGTGGTGGCAACCTCGACGCGACGGGCATTCAAACCCTTTTGGGCAACGATTACCAAGCCCTGCCAGAGGGCTTCAAGGCCATGCTCAGTGATCCCAATTCCTTTATCAGCCAATACCTGAACCAACCGGATCATGTTGGACGCAGCGCCAGCCCAGGTTGGGTGCAAACCGAAGCCCTCAGCCAAATGGTGACAGGCTATGAAAACCTCAACAGCAATTATGTCCGCCTGGCCGGACTGAGTAGCGAAGGCGGCGGAGGCGGCCTAAAGGGTCTGTTCATGTTCAAGAGCAAAGGGGGCGGCCCCGCTCTTTTGCCTGTGACCCGCGAGCTGAACGCCTACCTGGAAAACTATAACCGTCTGCGCCAACCCGCCGTGCCGGTGCCAGACAGTGAGGCCCTCAAAGCCAAGGTCAGTGAAATTCTCAGCCAAACCCAAACGCCGACTGAATTTATGGCCCGCTTCCTTCAGGAAATGGGTCTGCAATAGATTCGGCAGCAGCCGGGTGCAAGTTCAGATGCGCCGTGGCCAGACCCAAAGCGATACACACCCAGAGCACAAAATGAAAAATTCCGTGATTGGTCAAATCAAAGGCCAGGCAACCTGAAAAAGCCACCAACCAAACGATCTGAATTTCACGCAACTCAGGGTTTTCAGCCTGTTTCCAGGCTTTGAACATGATCCAGGCCACCCAGCCCATGGCCGCATAAAATACCAAACAGCCCAAGATTCCTGTTTCGGCCAAGAGCTGCAAGGGTACATTGTGCGTATCGACAAAACGCCCCAGCCCATGCCCGATCCAGGGGCTTTCCCAAAAGGCTTTCCAGGCCAGCCCCCAGGTATCCAAGCGCTGCCCTGCCGACTCCACAGTGACATCTGACAGCTCCCCAAAGCGCTGCCCCACCGTCACCAGCAAACCCGCTTCAGAGATGATCTGGCTCAATTTAAATAAGCCCCCAAACACGCCATAGAGCAAGCTTCCCAAGAGCAAAAGCCGATGCAGAGGCGGGCGGGCCAAGGCCAGCAGAAAAAAGGTGCCGGTTACAAAAACCAGCCAGGAAGCACGCGTAAAATTAATCACCAGCGAAGCCACCACCCAAGCCAGGGCCAGATACAAGCCAAAACGCCATTTCTGATTCCGTTCAGGAAAAAGATAGAGCCAACCGATCAAAAGAATCCCGACTGTTTGCAGAATCTCACCATATTCATTGGCAAAGGTACCGGGTGAAATCCGCAGAAAGGGGCCATAAAAATCCACCAGGGCCGAATGCTTGCCAAGGTAATCGAGCGGGTTATAACTCCCCGTATAAAAGCCGATTTGCTGCAGCCAGCCCACCGCCAGCGTAAGCAGGCAAGAAAGCACAAGCAGAACATGCAGGCGTTTGAGTTCCTGAAGATTGGAAGCGGCCCCAAAGAGCGTCAGCCCTGTCAACACCAGCAAAAGATAGTTAAACACCAAACGAATGGAGGTCATGTCTTGATTGAGTGCCAATTGCGCAGAATCTGCTTTCCCCAAAGAGGGCAGCCAACTCAACAGAATCAGGCCAAAGGGCAAAAGCCAAAACCAGGGATAGCGCTGAGTGGGTCGCCAGCCCAAGACAAAGCGCAGCCCAAGCCCCAAAATGGCCAGCAGCGAAAACAACTGGGGAGCTTTAAAACTAAAGCCCACTTCCACTGCGGTTAAAATTCCTGTAAACACAAAAAGGGCAAGCGCAGAGGCACATAAACGAGGAGAACTGAGCGCCAAGAGCAAAAATCCCCCTGCACCCAGCGCTGCCAAAGCCCAGCGTAAACTTTCAAAGGGCCAGGACAAAGCCAACAGCAGACTCAAAAACAAAGCTGAGAGCCACCAGATCGGGGGGATCCGGTGGCTCTCAGGAAAAATAGATTTCAAGTTCAAGACTCAGGTACTGACCTGATTGTCCTTGTTGACCTTGAGATAGAGCAGGCTGAACAGACTGAGAATGATCAGAATCACCACCGCATAGGCGCAAGCCAGACCATATTCACCCCGCACAAAGAAAGCCTTAAACGAGAAGGTGGCAAGGATATCCGTATGCGGATTGTCTTGGGTGACCAGGTAAATAATATTGAACATATTAAAGGTCCAGACGATCCCCAAAAGCACCGTCACCATCGCCACAGGCTTAAGCATCGGCAGGGTCACACTCCAGAACTGCTGCCAGGGCGTAGCGCCATCAATCTGAGAGGCTTCATACAGCTCATCGGGAATGCCTTGCAACCCGCCCAACAGGGTGATCATCATAAAGGGTACACCCAACCAGATATTGGTGACGCAAACGGCAAACATCGACCAAAAAGGATCTGAAAGCCAGGAAACACCGTTAAGCCCGACCTGCTTGAGCAAATGATTAAAAAAACCATAATCGCCATTGAACAACCAACGCCAGGAAAAAGCGGTGATATACGAAGGTACTGCCCAGGGAATCAGCAGCAAAGCCCGCCACATGCCCTTCAGACGCAGTTGTTGGTTGAGAATCAAAGCCAGACCCAAACCCAAAACAAAGTGAAAAAAGACATTGGTAAAGGTCCAGATCAGGGTTTGCCCAAAGACCTGCCAGAAATCATTGCTGGCAAAAACCTTGGTATAATTTTCAAGCCCCACGAACTTCACAGTCGCGGCCTGTACTTCTGTTTTAATCGCCACCCCGCCGTCGGCCAGCAATTCGGTCACACGGAAGGTTTTTTCATAGGCATTGCGCTGGGTGATATTCTGAAAACTGAAACTGATCCCCATCAACAAGGGCACAAAGACCAGCAGAATCATCATGCCAAAACCCGGCAGGAGAAAGAAATAAGGCGTTTTACGATCTACTTTTAACATCTTATTCTGCGCTCAGAAGCTCTTTCCAAGCCGCTTCAACCTCCTTAAGAGCTGTTTCGGGCGTTTTTTCACCCAAGAGTGCCGCCTGGTAAGCGGGTTTCAGGTCGATAAACACAGCCCCCGACTGGGGAATCACCGGACGGGTATTCGCAGCATCCAAGACATGCTTGAAGGATTGAATGATCCGGTTGGCCTTGACCGCAGGCAAATCATAGGTCGATTTACGCGTGGGCAGCAGATTGTTTTTCAAAGCAAAGCGGGCCTGAATTTCGGGTCGGCTGAGATAGTGAATCACTTCCCAGGAAGCCCAAAGCTTCTGGGTACTGGCAGCCACCACATAATTGTGCCCGCCCACAGGCGAACCCCAACCGCCAGGCCCCTGGGGAATGCGGGCAATGCCCAGGTTGTCCGGGTTTTTAAACTCAGGGCCATCGAGCAGGTCAGCGGTCGACCAGGGGCCATTGATAATCATGGCATATTGGCCGTTTTTAAATCCAATCTGCATATTCTCATAGTCATTGGCAAAATCGACAGATTCTGGCACAATTTTATACTTTTTACGTAAATCAATTAAAAAGTTCAAAGCTTTTACAGCAGGCTCTTCAGCAATCTTGACCTGAAGGCTTTGGTTGTCGATTAAATCTCCACCAAAAGCCCAGACAAAAGGCGTAAACCAATAGGGATCGCCTCTGTAGAAAAAGGCATATTGCTTGCCATCGGGCGTGGTCAGTTTCTGACCTTGGGTAATCAGCTCTTCAAGGGTCGCCGGTGGCTTGGGCCCCGTTAAACGTTTATTGTAAAAAAGGGCGAGACAGTCAGTGACTTGGGGAATGCCCCAGATATGCCCCTTGTAGCGGGAATAAGCCAAAGCTTGGGGCACAAAATCTGCTTGTGCTTTCTGATCGAGAAAAGCGTCCAGAGACATCAGATAGCCCATCGAGGCCAATTCGGTGGTCCAGGCAATTTCAGCACGGAAGATATCCGGCGCATTGCCGGCTTGCGCCACGGTTTTGTATTTGTTTAAAGCATCGGAAAAGGGAACTTGCTGGAGTTTGACCGTGATATAGGGAAACTCTTTCTGAAAGGACGCAAGCGCCTCTTTCAGAGTTCCGGCTTCTTCATCATTGAAGGTATGCCAGAAATCAACCGTCACAGGATCGGTCGTGCGACGAACCACCTCTGTATTGGCAGAGGTGGCCTTGCTGTTGCGGCCCATACAGGATACCAACAACAAAATAAAGCTAAAAATGAACAGCCATTTCAGACTCAAACGAAGGTCTTTCATGGCGATCATAATACTACGGGATGACCCGAAATAAAAGACTTGGATTGTGAATCGGGAATCTTTTCGTTAATCAAAACGGGATTGATAGCTAACGCCCACACCCAGGTCTTTCACATCCAGATTGTTGAAGGTCTGGCTATAGAGGCCGTATAAACCCATCGAGGAGTCAGGAGAAATCTGTTTGCGAACCCCCAGCGTGGCCTCAAGGCGTTGCTCTTCAAAATTATAATTTGAACGGGTTTCACCATAGACATTCTGGGTCAGGCTGCCATACTCACCCGGTTTGGCATTGAACATGCGGCGCGCGGTGATTTCAGCTTCAGGCAAAACCTTGCCACTCATTTCAAAGGGAACATTGGCGGTCACGCGCACTTCGGTCTGGGCAGGGCCACGCACCTGCAAAAGATCAATTTTGGGTTTAACCGTCAATTTCTTGAAATCAAGCCCTCTGACATTTACGCCTACGCGAGGGCGTACAAAGCGCCATTTGTATTGTTCTTGATCTGCAACCGGCAGAGCAACAGGGGTACTCTCAGTGGAAACAGAGGCACTGGGGGTGACAGGCGTTGCTGTGACTTGTTCAGCACTCATCTGTGAAGTCTGATCGGCGGCAAAGTTTTGAAAGCCACCTTTGAAATAGTCCTGGAATTCTTCTTTGTCACGGTCAAAAATCGTGATAAAGAATTTATCTTCAAGGTGACGTTGCAAATCACGACGGCTACGACCCGTCACGGCAATTGAAGCCACATCTTCGCCGTATTTCTGCAGCGCATCTTTGATTTGCCCTTTTTCACCCTCATTGATCGTCAGGGTCGAATTATTCAGAGCAGAATAACCGGGGTTATAGGTATCAAAAGAAGACTGACGGATTTTGGCCTGAATAGAGCCACGCTCAGGAGAATAGCCATTGGACATAAAACGGTCAAAAGCACGGTTTTCAGCCGCTTGAATCTGGCGTTCCTGATCAGAGGTCATCGAGAAATAACCCAGCAGGGTCTTCATTTCTTTGTGATTCGAGGCATCGACTTGAACTGCGCTGCCAAATTCAGTTTTGGCCTGGGTATCGGGAGCGGTATTTTCAGCGAAAGAAATCCGGGCAGTGGGCATGCCGCTTGAACGGGTTGAAAAATGAACCGTATCTTGGGTGGGAATTTGCGCAAGGGGTTGATCCACCGAAGCCGTAGCCTTGGGGGCAACAGTCACAACGGGCGCGGAAGGGGTTAATACCGGGGCCTGATTGCGGATTTCCATGCGAAAAATTCTCCCTACATTTAGCTGTTATAATACTTTTCGGATCTTCTCGTCAACTCTGGCGTAAATTAAACAAAAATTAACCCTAATATACCCAAAAGATAATGTTAAAAAAATTCTATCCCCTCGCATCCTTAGCCGAAAAACTCGACCCTCTGCGCGGCCATGAAACCCTGGTACTGACCAATGGTTGCTTCGATCTCCTACATGTTGGCCATGTACGCTATTTACAGGCCGCACGGGCCCAGGGCGGGTGCCTGATTGTGGGTTTGAATACCGATCTTTCCGTTCAGGCTATTAAAGGCCCCTCCCGCCCCCTCAACCGTGAAGAAGATCGTGCTGAAGTCTTGGCTGCTCTGAGCTGTGTCGATTTTGTCACGCTCTTTGCCGAACCGACAGCCGATCATTTAATCGAAATCGTCAAACCCGATCTCTATGTTAAAGCGGGTGATTATACCCTTGACACCCTGCCCGAACGCGAAACCTTGCTCAGACTGGCAGTGAAAGTTGCTTTTATGCCCTTTTTTGCAGGGCATTCTACAAGTTCATTAATTGCCAAGGCGCAAGGCTGAGTTTCTACTCTTTTTGAACGCTGAATTCTGTATAATAAGGAAATCCAAGGTGGTGAAGGAGGTCAATCTGCGATGAAACAAAATAACCCGGACCAACAGATCCCCTGCATCATTGAAAACGGGATTGTCTATGGCCTCAAGGATATTTACCGGATTATCCGGGATATGGGGCATGTGCGCTATGCAGAAGTGGTAGACGATCACATCCGGGCTTCCGGAGAAGGTTATATTATGAGTGTCGTGGCCAATCACCACAGCGCAACCGTGATTGCCAACCGCAGAATTTATTTAAATGTTTGCGGTTTTGACTATATGACCATTCGCACGGAAGAAGACGGACAGGTTCATTTTGAACTGGTCGACGCGCGCAGAACCCTGCGTCTCTCCCCCGCCACCGATCTCAATCCCGAAGATCTCAGCGAGGAAAAACCCGTTCGTTTTGAAGAATACTCTCCCTTTGAACCGGAAGAGTTTGCCGAAATTCAGCTTGATGACGATGATGATTTTATGGATGGAGATTAAGATGGCGCAGAAATATTTCGCTTCGATTCTGAAAACCACCCTGGGACTCAGTCTGCTGCTTGGACTGAGCACCCAGACCGTTCTGGCTGGAGAAGAAGCCCTCTGGGATGCTGAAAGACTACTTGAAGCGCAGGGCATGCCTGCCAACGGCATGAGCAAGATTGATAACACCCATTATGAGCGTGGCCTGGCCGCACTCAAGGAAACAAATTACGAGAACGCACGTACCCAGTTGGAAAGCCTGCAGGAAAAATACCCTGATTATTTGCCCCTGCAACTCACTTTGGCCCAGGTCTATATCGAAGAACAGAATCCCGATCAGGCCCAGGAACTCTTGAACCAGATCGAAACGAAAATACCTGCCCCTGAAGAGCGCACGGCTTCAGATCAGTCTTTAAATTTGAGACTCCACCATCTGAAAGCCATGAACTGGATGATTCAGAATGAGCCTAAAAAAGCGTTGGAAGTTTTAAACGATAAAAATCTGAATATGAAAAACTTTTCGCTTGCAGAGCGCGAAGCACACAATCTGCTGCTTTCAAAAGCCTATCAAAGCACTGGCCAGATGATACAAGCCTATCAAGTCTTGGAAGCAACCCTGGAAATACGCCCTGTTTCAGGGGAAACCCGCAGCAGAATCCAAAAACTCGCACCAGAATTTGCAGCTGATTTTTACAAAAAAGGCTTGGCAGCCTTTCGCCGCCAAGATTATGCAGAGGCAGTCCCTTTGGCCCAAAAAGCCCATGAACTCAACCAAGAGAGCCATGCCTATCTCGAGCTTTACCTGCAAAGCCATTTGCGCTGGCAGGAACAGGCCAAGCAACGCTTTCAAAAAGTGCGCGTACCCTTGCTGAATGGCCTGAAAAAAATTCGCTGGGCCCTTGAAGTCGAAGATTTCGAAAAAGCCCGCGAACACTATACTGAAATGCAGGCAAACCCTGAGTTGGCCTTTTTCATCCAACCCAGTCAACGTCTGATTCTGCCGATTGCCATGCAACAGACCCTGGACTCACTCGAAAGATCTTTACAAACCAAGGCCCAACGCTGAACGCGTGAGTCTTTCTCCGGCCACCCTCAACAGCAGCCCCGCCCATTCAGAGCAGCGCTGCTGTTTTTGCTATGGTCTGTTTGAAGAATCTGTCTGTGTCTTGGCCGATCAGCGCGTTTGCCACAAAGAATGCCTCTCCCCCCTGCTCAAAGCCTTGGGTGAGCCCAGCCTGGTCTTAAAACATCCGGATGGTACAGAAGAGCCGATACCAGGGGCGCAAGCTCTTCACCCCTGGCCGATTTAAGTCAAAGCACTTTCAATCAGGCGGGCCGTTTTTTCAAGCAGGATCTGGCGGTGACGCAGACGGGGCAAACAGGAGCCTCGGGCCAATTCCAATTGCCCCTGCGCTGAAACTTCAAGCCAGAAATGCAAAGCCAAAGCCCCTTCTTCCGCCAAGAGACAGCGCAACAGCAGACGGCCTTCATCTGCAGCATAGTAACAGGCCAAAACCCGAATAATCCAGCCCTCTGAAATCTCTTTCAGGGGTTGAAACTGCTTCCAGAACGCTTCAGCCTGTTCAGCCCTCCAATCGTGCAGGGGAATCACAGGGGTCACCGCATAGCCAGGCCAGGTTTCTGATGGCTTCTGAGGAAGCTCCAACTGGTAAGACAAGCGCGTGATCTGTTTTTCCTGTTGCAGCCATTTGCGCTCATATTTGGTGCGCACCTCTATTTCGGGAAAAGGCACAGGCTTGAGTTGGGGGCAGCTATCCAATAAAAGTCGGGCATCCTGCGCATAATCGGCATCGTCAGAAACAAAATGCAAGTGCCCGCCCGGAGCCAGCACACGCAGCATTTCAGGCAGGGTTTCAGCCCGCATAATCCGACGTTTCAGGCGCCGCTCTTTGAACCAGGGGTCAGGAAAAAGAATATACAGATTGGCCAGGCTGCCATCGGGAAAAAGCTCCCGCAAAGCCAGATTGGCATCGAGTTTACAGACACGGGCATTGTTCAGGCCGTCCCGTTCCAGGGCCCGACCCAATTGGCGCAAAATTTTATTGACGATATCCAAGCCAATAAAATTCTGTTCAGGAAAACGCCGGGCCATATAGCTGAGAAAATGCCCATAGCCACAGCCGATCTCCAGATTGAGAGGGCGCTCATTCTGAAACCAGGCCGGCCAGCCTTTTTGAAGAAATTCAGGATCCGTGAAGAGATGTCGCGGGTAAAGTAACATATTGACCAAAGGTATGCCGCACAACATGGGCATGGGGTTCCAGACTGAGAAGCCAGTTCAGCAGTCTCTGCAAGGTATCTGAAAGCGCTTTGAAGGGAATTTCTTCTCCCCCTGAAAGCAAATGAAAAATCAGGTCACCCGAACTTTGGCGTTGCAGCGAAAGATATTCTGTACGCAATTCATCGCCCAGATCCAGTTCAACTTCCAGCAAAATTTCACGGCCGTTGGGAGACAGCCAAGCCCTTACAAAACCTGGATTTTGAGCCTTCAATTGTGGAAAAGCTTCAAGCAGGGTGTGGGGGGTCAGTTGGGTTTGCAGAATAAAGTGACTCATAGGGCTTCAATATACCATGAAGCACGGCCCAAGAAGCAGCAGGTCAACCCGTCTAAATCAGCAGGGCAAGTTCAAGGATCAGTCGTCGATGCCTGCGCTTCTAAAACCAAAGCAATCTGACCCAGGCTGGCTTGAGCCGCTTCCAGTTCAAAGGCCAGAATATGTTCACGCAGTTCTGAAACCCGTTCTTTCAGTTCTGTCCAGTTCAAGGCCTGCAACGATGCTTCAAGTTGCAAAGAAAATTGTTCAAGTTCGTTGACAATCAGGGAGTTCTGCAAAACTTTACACTGCAGAAGCCATTCCACAGCCATTTTTCGCATTTCTTGAGCTGATACTGTCGTCATAGCAGCAGGAACAGCGGCTGTTTCAGTCTGAATTTCAAGGGAGTTAGGCTCTTTCAGCGCGAAAAAACGCCCCAAAAGCGCATATAAGAGTTGCTGCGCAACAGGCTTGCTCAGATAGCCATCAAAGCCCATTTTCAAAAGATGCTCTTCTTCATTCTGCATAGAGAAAGCAGTCAAAGCCACAACCGGAATAGCAGCGGTATCAGGCGCCGCTCTCAAATTCTGTAAAGCCTCCACGCCGTCCATGACCGGCATTTTAATATCCATCAAAATCAAATCAGGCGGATACTGATGGGCCAATAAACAGGCTTCCCGCCCATTTTGGGCCATCCTGAGCTGAAAGGGCAGGCCTTGCAGTTGGGCTTCCAAAAGCAGAAGATTTTCAGGTCGATCATCCACCAAAAGCAAACTGGCAGAGCGAAAATGATAGGTGCGGTTCAGGTTTTCAGACAAAGGCCCGGTATACTCAACGCCAGACTTGACAGGCAAACGCAAGGTAAAGGTCGAACCTTGATTGACCTGACTGACACAGGAGATGCCCCCCCCCATTAAACATGCCAATTGATGTGAAATCGCAAGCCCCAGACCTGTCCCTGCAGATTCTTTGCGGTAAGAGGACTGCCCTTGTTCAAAACTTTGGAAAATACGTCGCTGGAGGTCTTCTGAAATGCCAACCCCCGAATCTACAACCGCTACCGTGAGTTCTCCTGTATTTTCAGAAAAGGGTTGATACCGCAAGACAAGCGAAACAAAGCCCTGATACGTAAATTTGAGGGCATTGCCCAATAGATTTAATAAAATCTGGCGCAAACGCTGGGAGTCCAGCTCAAGAACGTCTGGAATTTCATTCTGAAATTGAAACTCAAACCTGAGATGTTTTTTTTCAAAAGCCGGACGCAGCATCGCCTCCACCTCATGCAGCAAGGCTTTGAAATTGAAAGCCTTGTCATGCAATTCAAGTTTTCCGGCTTCAATTTTGCTCAGGTCTAAAATATCGTTGATCAAAGCCAGCAGGGCATTGCCACTACTCTGGATAATTTTGAGATAGTCTTTCCAACGTGGTTCCTCAATCTGTTCAAGTAAAATCTGACTGAAACCCAAAATCGCATTCATGGGGGTGCGAATCTCATGGCTCATATTGGCCAAAAACAAACTTTTGGAATGGCTGGCCGCCTCAGCCCGAAGGCGTGCCTGATGCTCGTTTTCAAGTGCTTTCAGTTCGGTGATATCAATGGCAGTAAATGTGACCAGCGCAGGCCCCCCGTCTTCACTCTGAATCAGCGTTCCGCTCATCAGCATCGGAAAGCCTCGGCCCTGGCTATCGCGATAGATAATTTCGATCGCCTCTAAAAACCCCGCCGTTTTTACACCCTGAATCAAGAGTTTGAAATAGTCTGCCCCTGTATCAGCAAAAAACAGACTCAAAGCCTGGCCTATCAGAGCTTCTGGACGGTAGCCCAATAATTTTGCAAAATAATCATTGACATAGGTCAACTGGCCGTCCATATCCGTCATCAGATTGCCCTGCTGGGCCTGATCTGAAATGGCTTTAAATTGACGCAGGGCTTGCTCTGCCTGCTTGCGTAGGCCGATCTGACTGATCGCGATCCGAGCCACCCACAGTCCTGTGTGATCCTGGGCCAGGGTTCCGTTGAGATGCCCCCAAATCACATCCTGATCTTGTGTGAGCAAGCGCAATTCACATTCCTGGGGCAAGCCTGTCGAAAAAAGGGCTTTGCGAAAATGATAAAAGGTATCCTGATCGGCTGGAAAAATCAGCGGATAAACAGATCGTTTCACCAAGCCTTCGTGCGTGCTGTTTAAAAGTGTGGCGATCGTCTGATTGACTTCAAGAATAATGCCTTTTTTACTGACACTCAGATAGCCCACCGGTGCGGTATTGTAAAGGTCAAAATAGCGTGCCCAGGAGGCATCCAAGGCCTCTTGGGTTTTTCGCAGTTCAGCATTCTGCATTTCAAGTTCAACCTGATGCACCCGCAACTCATGCAGCAGGCGCAAAACTTCTTCAGCCTCTAAATCTGTTTCGGGCAAATGCGCGGCTGAATTTTCCTGAGTATTCATAGCCTTCCCCCTGTCTCAAGAGAAGACGTCTTAAAAGCCAGAAGAATAAAAAGGCACCGGTTTTCGTGATCCAAAATTTTACGGGCATTGACCCATAAACCGGGTTTTTCGGGTGTTTGCCCGGACAGAGTAAGCAGATAGTGCTCACAGAAATCAGCGTGAGCCAATTGCACTTCAAACAAAGCACGCAAAGCGAGGGGATCACAGGCAAAACTCTTGATCTCCAGCAGCGGTTTGCCAAGCAGGCTTTCTGGTCTATCGCCCAAAAGTGTAAAAGCAGGAGCATTCGCGGCAAGAATGTTGAGGTGGGTATCCAGGGCCAGAAGGGCCTCATGAGTAGTCAGCAAAAGAGAGGAGAATAAATGCAGAGGGAACTTCTGCAGCGCAATCTGGGCCTTTTTCGCGGCACTGATATCCACAAAAGTAATCACAGCCCCCTCAATCACATTCTCAAGTGTGCGATAGGGCAAAATACGCATCATAAACCATTTTCCCGCTTGGCTTTGAACCTCACACTCAAGGGGAATCAGGGTATCCAGTACCGTCTGTATATCCCGAGAAAAATCGGTATAATCCACCAGATTGGAAACCAGGTCGCCCACAGGCCGACCAATATCGGCTTGAATCAGATTAATAATCCGGGTGGCGGTAGGCGTAAAACGCAGAATATTCAGCGCATGGTCCACAAAAATCGTGGCAATTTCTGTACCGGCCAAAAGATTGTTCATATCATTATTGGCCCGCGATAAATCCAAAACCTTGGCCTGCAGTTCGGCATTGATCGTCGCTAATTCTTCATTGATCGACTGCAACTCTTCTTTGGCGGTTTCCAACTCCTCATTGGTAGATTGCAACTCTTCGTTCACCGATTGCATTTCTTCATTGGAGGCGCGCAACTCTTCGTTGGTGGTTTCCAATTCTTCATTCGTGGTTTGCAGAAACTCTTCCTTGGCACGCAATTCCTGCCTCAGTGACGCCACCAGGAGATCGGCTTCTGCCGTGAGTAAAGCAGGCTCGCCCGCTAAAACAGGCAAGGGCTTTTGTTCAGGCAGGTCTAAGCAGGGAACAGCTTCTAAAACCACCAGAAACAAGGGCTCCTTCAGATCCTGCAGGGGTTCTGAGACAGGATAAATGCTCAGATTGACGGCTGAATAATCCCCATTGGTTTTGACCTGTAAATTTCTACAAACCACGGTTTCATGCTGAAGTGCGGCTCTGTGAAGAGCCGCACTTAACTCTCGCTGAAGCCCATCACGCGCCATTTTTACGATATTATTGACGCCGATCTCCCCAGGTGCAGGCTCAAGGAAAAGCCCTGTGCGACCGTGAATATAAAGAATATCGCCATTTTTACTCACCAATACCGCAGCAGGAACCGCCATTTGCAAAACAGACTGTTCTGTTAGGCTGCGCAAAGAAAGTTTGACCGAAGGATGCGCACTGTGCTTGAGCAAAGAAACTCGGGGCGCAACAGAAAAGAGGGGGGGCATCACGGCGCTCAGGCTGGACTGCTGCGAACCAGTAATGCCCTGGTAAATTTTGTGTCGGCGATCCACCGCTTTGAACAGGTGTTCTGAATCGGTTACATTTTCAGAGGTTCCCAAAAAAAGATAGCCCCTGGCATTTAAAGCATAATGAAAGAGCGGAATCACTCTTTTCTGTAATGCGCCCCCGAGATAAATCAGTAAATTGCGACAGCTGATCAGATCCAGTTTAGAAAAAGGAGGATCTTTGATCACATCCTGCTCAGAAAAAACAAGCATATCGCGAATCGCTTTATGAACACGGTAAACAACCTTTTCCCCTTCTGTCTCTTGGGAGACCCTTGAGAAATAACGCGCCAGACGTTCTGGAGAGAGATTCGCCACACTCTCAGCAGAATAATGGCCGCTGCGGGCTTTGGCAATGGCCCGGCTGTCAATATCTGTGGCAAAAATCTGAATATTGAAATTTTCCTTCAAAAACGCCTGATGCTCCGCACACAAAATCGCCAACGAATAGGCCTCTTCGCCCGTCGAACAAGCAGGCACCCAGATCCGAAGTACGCCTTCAAAGGTGGGGGTTTCAAAAATTTTAGGAATGACTTGCTGCTCAAGTGCAGCAAAGGCCTCTGGATCGCGAAAAAAACTGGTCACCCCGATCAGCAGTTCGCAAAAAAGTGCGTCCAATTCAGCGGCATGTTCTTGCAGAAATTCTAAATACTGCTCAAAATTTTGCAAATGATGAACAGCCATGCGTCTTTCAACCCGCCGAGCAATCGTGTTGGGCTTGTACTGAGAAAAATCATGCCCCAGCTGGATACGCAGTAAATTGAATATTTTTTGCATGACGTGACCCGGATCTGCGCTCAGGGGTGAAGAGACAACAACAGAATCATCCTCTGACTTTTCAAAAAAGAGGCCCAATTGAGTGGCCATCTCAACGGGCGGCAGCACAAAGTCTGGCACGATCCGTTCCAGCGCACTGCGCGGCATGCCATCATATTCAGCAGTATCCGGTTTTTGAACGAGCGTCAGCCCCCCTTCCCGCTGAATGGCCTGAAGCCCGGCACTCCCATCATGGCCCGTCCCCGAAAGCACAATCCCAATCGCATGCTGCGTCAACTCGTCTGCCAAGGACTGAAAAAACAAGTCAATCGGCAGGCGTTTTCCTCTCGCCAAGACAGGCTCGGCCAATACAAACTGCCCGGCTACATAACGCAGATCGCGATTGGGCGGAATAATATAAATAGAATTGGATTGAACCTGCATCCCCTGTTCAATTTCAAAAACAGGCAAAGGGGTATAGCGCTGGATCAGGTCTTTGAGAAGACTTTGATGATCGGGAGCCAGATGCTGAACCAGCACAAAGGCCATATTTGGCTTTGGTTCTGCGGGAAGACCCTTAAAAAAAGCTTCAAAAGCTGCCAGACCACCGGCAGAAGCCCCCATGGCAACAATCGGAAAGACAGGTTCTTGAGCTTTTGGGGAAAAGGAGATAGCCTGTGTCTGAATCTGCTGATTTTGAGCCGCAGAACTGTTTTTTTTTGCCATATCTGGCATCCTCGATCCACCTAAGAGCTTATTCATGCTTGTTTTTTCACTTAAAACTGTGAAAAAACACATAAATCAGCACAAATAAACATTCAGATAGACCATTTTAACACATTTTTTGATAATTATTTTACTGCACATCCAATCAAAGCCCAAGCCCCCAGAGAAAATCTGTCTGTCTCAACTTTCCCGGCACCCGGCTGATCTGGGTCACCGGCAATCTTGGCTAGGCAAGGCCCACTGTGCGATAATTTGAATCACTTTCTGGGATCTTCTATTGTTGAAAGGGAACATCGTATTCATGAAAGCTGTACTTATGGCCGGAGGTTCCGGCACCCGCCTCAGACCGCTCACCTGTGATCTGCCCAAACCCATGGTGCCGATTGTCAATAAACCGATTATCGAACATATTATCGAGTTGCTCAAGCGGCACAATTACAACGACGTCTATGTCACGCTTTATTATTTGCCCCATCTGATTCAGAACTATCTGCTCAATGGCGAAGAACTGGGTGTGAATATCAATTACGCCCTGGAAGAAGAGCGCCCGCTGGGAACGGCCGGGTGTGTCAAAAATATTCAACAGCATCTGAATGAAACCTTTCTGGTGATCAGTGGAGACTCTCTTACCGATTTTGATCTGACCCAAGCGCTCAAATTTCACCGCGAAAAAGGTTCAAAGGCCACCATCGTGCTGACCCGCGTTGAAAATCCACTCGATTACGGCGTGGTCATCACCGATGAAGAAGGCCGAATCCAACGCTTTTTAGAAAAACCCACCAGCAGCGAAGTGTTTAGCGATACGATCAATACCGGCATTTACGTGCTCGAGCCCGAACTGCTCGATCTCTTGCCCGCCAATGAAGAAAAAGACTTCTCAAAAGATCTCTTCCCCATGATTCTGGAACAGGGGCTGCCGATGTATGGCTATGTGGCCGAAGGCTATTGGTGCGATATTGGCAACCTGACCACCTACCGCCAGGCCCACTATGACGTTCTGGCCGGAAAAGTCCAGGTTGAACTGCCCTATACCCAGAAAGAAGAAGGCATTTGGCTGGGTGAAGGCGTTGAGCTTGAAAACTCCGTCTCGCTCGAAGCCCCCGTGGTGATTGGCCACAATACCTATATCGGCAAAAACGTGCGCATCAGCGCCAATACCGTTTTGGGTGACAATGTGGTGGTCGATCAAAACGCCACGCTCAAGCGCCCGATTGTCTGGAATGGCGTGCATATTGAGCGCAGTGCCTCATTGCGGGGTTGCACCCTGGGCAAAAACGTGATTGTGCACAAAGAAGCCCAGATTCTCGAAGGCGCAGTGGTCGGAGATGACTGCTCCCTGGGCGAAAAAACCCTGGTCAAGCCTGAGGTCAGAATCTGGCCCAATAAACACCTCGAAGCCAATTCGATTGCCACCGAAAGCATTATCTGGGGCAGCGGCCAATTGCAAAGCATCTTTGGCGAACTGGGCATTTCAGGAACCGTCAATATGGATATCACCCCCGAACTGGTGGTCAAAATGGGCGCGGCCTATGGCGCGACGATTGGCATGGGCAAGAGCATTTCACTCAGCCGCGACCAGTCGGCGGCCTCACGTCTGTTCAGCCGGGCTTTTGCCTCAGGTGTGCTCTCAGTGGGTGTGCATATTCAAAACCTGGAAGCCTGTGCCCTGCCCGTGGCCCGGATTCAAATTCCCTCACTGGATGTGGCCGGAGGCGTACATGTGCGTCTGGCAGCCGACAATACCCGTGAAAAGATCAGCATTGAATTCCTCGATTCTTCGGGGCTGAATATCTCCCCTCAGAACGAGAAAAAGATCGAAGCCACCTACCAAAAAGAAGATTTCCGCCGCGCGCGCGTGGTCGAACTGGGTGAAATTCAATACCCTTCCCGCATTATTGAAAAATACCAGGAAGGCTTTCTCAAGGTTCTGAGCCAATACAAACCCAGCCGCTCTATGAAGGTGGTGCTGGATTATATGTTCCAGGCCAGCCACGTGATTCTGCCCACCCTGAT
This sequence comes from bacterium (Candidatus Blackallbacteria) CG13_big_fil_rev_8_21_14_2_50_49_14, assembly GCA_002783405.1. Lineage (NCBI taxonomy): Bacteria > Candidatus Blackallbacteria > bacterium (Candidatus Blackallbacteria) CG13_big_fil_rev_8_21_14_2_50_49_14. The sequence goes on from PFGG01000065.1 coordinate 335,292, forward strand.
CGGACGCATGGGCATGGACACCGTGGTGCTCAACGCCCACGTGGCCGAAGGCGCGCTGCGCAACTATGAAGAACTGGCCCTGCAGACCTCAAATGTGGTGCGGGCTTTGGGGGCAGATTTTGGCGTGCGCATGGATGCCAATGGCGAACGCATGACCGCAATCGACGAGCGCGGCGAAGCAATTGACCACAACCTGCTGCTGGCAGCGATGGTCAAACTGATGCTGCACAAATTCCCCGGCAAAAAAATTGCGGTTCCTGTCATGGCCCCCAGCCTGATTGAAGAAGTGGCAGCGCAATGCGAAGGGGAAGTGATTCGCTCCAAAGCCACCACCCGCTCCCTGATGGAAGCAGGCCAAGAGGCCGATGTGGTCTTGGCTGGCTTTGGAGGCCAATTTATCTTCCCGGCTTTCCATGGCGGATTTGACGGCATGATGGCAGCCGCCACGCTGGCCACCCTGCTTTCGCTCGACAATAAAAAACTCTCTGAAGTGATTCAGGATTTGCCCCCCTTGCATATCCTCAGCGATACCCTGACCTGCCCCACCACGGTCAAAGGCACACTGATGCGCCTGATGCTGGAAAAATATGGTCAACGGGATATCTCAACCCTGGATGGCGTCAAGATCTTCGAAGAGGGCGGCTGGAGCCTGATTCTGCCCGATCCCACCCTGCCCAAGGTGCATATCTACAGCAACGGTCCCTCCCAGGAATATTGCCAAAGCCATCTGCACCAATACCGGGATGATGTGGCCCAGATGATCAACCAGCAGGCCTGATCCAGTTCACCGTGGAAAACCTGCTGCTGCAACTGCTGCCCCTCGGCATCGGCGCCCTGATTTTTGTCAGCGTGCTGATGCTGATGCTGCTTTTTTCAGGCAAAACTGAAAAACTGATGGACTCTCTGCTCGGGCGCTATACCCAGTCGCTCAAGCAGGAGTTTGAGCAATTGCAACTGCCCCTCAATCCCAGTCAGTTTATTTTTTTTCAGGCCGGTCTGAGCCTTGCGCTTTTTGCGCTCGGTGTAGTCACTGGCCCCGATGCCATGACCAAACTCTCGATGGGACTGCTTTTTGCCTATTTGGGTGTGTTTATCTGCAAGCGCTGGCTGAAAGAACAACACGCCCGCCGCAAACGCCGTTTTCAGGAGCAATTTGCCGATGCAGCAGCGCTGATTGGCAATACCGTGCGTTCAGGGCTGAGTCTGGTTCAGGCCCTGGAGGTGGTGGTACGTGAAATGGACGATCCCATGGCCTATGAGCTCTACCAAGTGCTTCAGGCCACCCGCGTGGGGGCACCGCTGGATACGGTGCTCGAAGACTGGGCCGAACGCATGCAGAATACCGATTTGGATATTTTCGTGACTGCGATTATTATTCAACGCCAGACCGGGGGCGATTTGGCCCATGTGCTCAATACCCTGGCCAATACCGTCCGCCAGCGCCAAAAGATTCAGGGGCAGATTTCGGCCCTCACGGCCCAAGGCCGTCTGGGAGCCATGGTTTTGGCCCTGTTGCCCCTCTTTATGGGCGTGGTGCTCTATTTTCTCAACCCAGGCCGCATGAGCCTGATGGTTTCGCATCCGATTGGCTGGGGCATGCTCTCGGCCAGTGCAGTCACTATTCTGGGAGGCATTGTCGTGGTGAGAAAGATCGTGGATATCGACATATGAGCTGGCTGATCTATATTCTCTTTTTTATGGCCGTGTTGCTTGTGATTCTGGCCTTTGCCAAACCCCAATCCAAAGAAGAAGCCTCCGCCCGTCTGCAATACCTGAAAGTTAAAAAAGGCCTGCAGGAAGAAGATACCCGCGAAGGGCTTGAAAAAGCCAAGGCCCTGGGCCAACAATGGGCCAGCGAAGGGCACTCGCAACTGGCCCCGATTGCCGCCCGTCTGATCCCCGCCAACCTCTACCAGTTTATCCGGCGCAAACTCGATCAAGCAGGCAATTACGAACTTTCGGTTGAACTCTATGGGGTCAACCTGCTTCTGTATATGGTGGGCTTTCCCATGGCCTTTGTGGCCTTGAATCTCTTCCTGTTTAAATATCCGGGCAAGATTGTGCTCTACGCCCTGCCGGTGCTGCTGGCAATTGGCTATTATTTTCCAATTGTGCGCCTGAATACCCGTGTTGAAAGCCGCCGCAGGGGAATCTTCAGGGCCTTTCCTGATTTTGTCGATCTGATGACGATCTGTTTGGAAGCCGGCATGGGCATTGATGCCTCCCTCAATCTGATGCTGAAAAAGGGCCAGCCCAGTCCCCTGAAAGAGGAACTTGCCAAAACCCTGCAGGAAATCAAAGTGGGCAAACCCCGCATTCAGGCCCTGAAAGACCTCGCCAAGCGGGTGGATATGAAAGAGATTACCTCGTTTGTAGTGGCTGTGGTTCAGGCCGAGCAAATTGGCGGCAACCTCAGCCAAACCCTGCGTATTCAAAGTGAAATTGCACGAGATGCACGTTGGCAGAAAGCCCAGGAACTGGCCCAAAAAGCGCCGATTAAACTGCTCTTTCCCATGCTGCTGCTGATCTTTCCGAATATCTTTCTGATTATTTTCGGACCGATTCTCTTGGGCTATCTGACTGGCAAGCTTTAGCTATTCCTGCGAAATTCTGTCGGGCACCAGGGTCAGGCCCAAACCCAAGCTGGTATTGGAATTCAGGTAGGCTCCCCAGCCCAGCTCCTGACTGGCACTGAGCGCCAGTAAAAACCCCTCTACAATCTGGTAGCGCAACTGCAAAGTCGCCCGCCCCATTCCCAGATAGGGCAGCGCACTGCCCTTTTGCACCGAAGTGAAAAGATAGGGGTAAAGCCCTGCCTGGGCGAGCAAAGACAGAGGCGGCGTGATTTGCCAAAGGCCCAAGAGCGAAAAGCCGGGGCCCTGGCTGGTGTAATGGTAATCCAGCACGGTATTGGTAAAGGGAATTGGCGCTTGATTTTGATCGAGATTGTCAGGGGTATAGCTGGTATAGAGATAGCTGAGACCTCCCGCCCATTCCAGATGGTCTGTTTTGCCCAAGCGGTAATTCAGACTGAGTTCCCCCAAAAAGGCATCCGAGCTGAAAACCTTGCCGGTGGTGAATTGCGGCAGTTCCAGATTGGCACGGTCGCCCAAAATCGCCAAACGCAAAATCCATTCAGGCTGCAGCCGGATCTGGCCGCTGGCCTGAAGCTGATTCGGTCGGGCCCCTGCAATGGAGGTTTGATCCTGCTGAAAAGACTGCAGACTGTTTTGATAAAAAATACTGAACTCATTCCCCAAGCTTGCCACTGAAGGTTCGGAAGATTCGGCTTGGGACGCCTTCTCTTCTGCCTGGGTGGGTTCAGGAGAAGGCGCCTCGGCTGCAAATGCCGAAATCCTTGCCGCCAGGTAAAAGCTCAACACACCCACAAAAATCAGAGCGCGATACTGCATTTTAAAAACTCCACTGCATTTGATTGAAGATCAAAACTGAATTGCGGCCAAACTCTGTCTCAGGCAAGCCCAGATAGGCGTTCAAACCGAAAATTAGATCGGTATTGGGCCCCATTGAATAGCTCAGCGTGGGCCCCAGCACACAACTGCCGTCATTTAAATTGATCAGGGCCAGGCCCGAAAGCGACATCAGGGGAGAAAGCTGGTAACTCAGGGTTGTGCCCAGATAGTTCTGGCCCAAATTGCGAATCCGGCCCGCAAGCCGCCCTTCAAGATCGTAGTGGCGGCGATCCGATTCACCCTGACCATTGTAAAAGTATTCCCCCAAAAGATAAAGCCGTGAAAACTGGTAATCCAAGCTCAGCACTGCCTTCCAAAAATTTTTAAGCGGCGAAAGCGTATAGCTCGCTTCCAGGCGCACCCCCGCCCCCTGATAAGAACCGGCATAGTCACCGCCAATCACCAGGCTATCTTTGAATTTTCCCGTCATCAAAGAAAGATCATGGGGGCCAATCGTGGTATGGTAACGGCTGGCCAGGCTCGACTCTGCAAAGCTTGGGCCCGGTGCCCCCACCCAAGACAAATAGGAAAGGCGATCGGTGCTCAGCTTCAGATTGAGGGCATCCACCCCCGTTCGTTCACTGCCTTCAATATTGGTCGGGTCAAAGGGGTTGAGCAAGTCGGTCGGATTCCAGAAACGACCTGTACCCCAGGCAATACGCTGCCGCCCCAGAACAATATCCAGATTTTTGAGTTTAAAACTGACAAAGGCCCGGTAGAAAGAATGGGTCCAATCCAGTCCATCGGCACGCAAGAGCACCTGATCGGTCTTAAAAAAATTGGTGGTGTTCAGCGGCGTCTGAATCTTGGGAAACTGACCAAAGGTCAACTGATTGGTATATTGAATTTCAGCCTGAACATATTGATTGAAATCAACCAGAAATTTGAGGCGCAGACGGTTGCCCGCAAAGAGATTTTCGCCATTGCGCAGAAAAATATTTTTATAATAACCTGAAAGCTCCGTTTCGGCTGCCACAGGGCTGAGCCACAGTGCTTGCAGCAGCGTAAGACACAGCACCCCCAAGCACCTTTTCAAGGCAAAAAAGCGTTGCCTGCCCATGCCTCAGAACCCACCCACGCTCAAATCTGGCCCACTATTTGGAGTTTTTCAGGTTTCGCAGCGAAAAAATCTCATCGTCAATCGGCGCGTTATAACGCACTTCAAGATAGGTAATCACTGTTTTTTGGTTTTTTTCATTGACTGGCACCATTTCCATGCGCGTGGGCACATAGCGGTTGTGCAGGGTCTTAAATTCAGAGAAACGCATATACTTCACCAGTTTGCCGCTTTCACTGAAATACTCCTGGCGAACGGGTAAAAAGCGTTCTTTATCCACAAAATAATGCACCTTGCCCCAGACCACGGGCACATCAGGTTTGGGCACCAATTCCAATTTATAGGTTTTGATTCCTTCAACCACTTCTTCGCCCAAAAGCTGATGGGTATAGTCGTTTTCCAGGCTGATTTCCTTGACCAGATCATCATTGGTAAAATCACTGCCCAACCAGGGTTGCAACATCAAAGAAGGAGGAATCTTCATGACCTTCTCAATTTTGGGCAAATAATTCCACATGCTTTTGTCGATCTTCAGCGAACCCGTACCTTTTTCTTTGGCGGGCGCAATAATCCGGGTAAAGAATTTTTTCCCTTTGCGACTCTCCCAAAACTCCATCACCAGCTTGCGCTGCCATTTGGGTTTGACAATCAGCATCTCCATTTTGCCCTGTGAGGTATCTCCCTGGGTGATTTCCAGTGATTTTTGAATAATCTCCAAAGCAGTGAGGGCGTGGGCCGGCAAACTGAGTGCAACAAAGGCCAAGCCACTCAAAATCAGGGTTTTCATATGCTCATTTCCTCAGTTCTTCTTTTTCTCGTCTTGAACAATCAAACCGTCTTTGAGACGGATCAGGCGCATGGCAGAATCCATCACCATCTGATCGTGGGTCGAAAAGACAAAGGTGATTTGTTTTTCCTGGTTGAGGTTTTTCATCAGGGCAATCAGATCCTTGGCTGTGGCGGAATCGAGATTGGCCGTAGGTTCATCGGCAATGATCAAGACCGGCTCACTGACAATCGCCCGTGCCACTGCCACACGCTGCTGCTGGCCACCGCTGAGATCCAAAGGGCGGCGGTGAACCATCTCTTTCAGCCCGACCTCGGCCAGAATCTGCAGGGCTTTTTCTCTGCGAGCCTGTGCCGAAAGCCCCTGCAATTGCATCACAAACTCGACATTTTCAAGCGCAGATAAAACGGGAATCAGGTTAAAGGACTGAAAAATAAAACCAATTTTGTGCAGGCGCAGTTTCGAAAGTGCCGTTTTGGAAAGCCCGTTCAAATCCTGCTGGTCTATTTTGACCGTGCCACTGCTGGGGTGGTCCAAACCGCTGATATGGTTTAAAAGAGTCGTCTTACCAGAACCCGAAGGCCCAGCAATGGCGAGAAACTCCCCTTTTTCAATTTTCAGGCTGACCCCTTTCAAAGCGGGGACTTCGACCTTGCCCTGAAAATAGATTTTTTTGAGATCTTGTACGTCCACTAAACTCATAAAATAAAACCTCTTAAATAAATTTCAGGGCTTTGATCGGCTGAATCCGAGCCGCCACCCAAGCAGGGTAGAGCGCCGCCAAAGCCACAATCAGCAGGGTCAAAACAATACTCGTGATGATCTGGGCTGGAGTGACGCTCAAATAAAAGATCTCGCCCAAGTTCATAATCGCAATCCCCTTGGAATAGGCTGAAAGGTTCAAGCCGTAAATATGAAAATAGCTCATGATCCCCGTGCTCAAAACACCGCCCAAAGCAATGCCCAGAGAGGTCATACCCAGGGCCTCAAACAGAATCAGCACAAAAATATGCCGGGGGGGCGTGCCCAAAGCTTTCATAATGCCAAACTCCCTGAAGCGCTCAAAGACAATCACAAACAGGGTATTGATAATGCTGAAACAAATACCGATCAGCAAAATAAACACGATGATATAGACGGTGCCGGAAGAGGTTTCAATCAGTTGAGCCAGAGCGGGCAAAAGCTCTTTCCAGGTCAAAACCTCGTAATCCTGCGCATTCAAGCCACTCTTAATCTCTGTCTGCAAGACTTCAAGCGTTTCGGGCTGCCGGGCAATAATCGTAAACTCTGAAACCGCCGTTTTCATTTCAAACAGGTTTTGCGCAGCAGGCAGGGTAATAAACACCATCGCCTTGTCAAAACTCGGAGAAGAGGTCTGAAAAAGACCTTTGACCCGAAACGCCCCGCCGCCAATTTCCTGGTGGAGGGTCTGGCCCATCAAGACAATTTTGTCATTGAGGTGTACCTTGAGCTTTTTCGCCAGGGCTTTGCCCAAATAAACGGCATGGGCATCATCAGGGGCCAGGTATTGGCCTTCTACCAAGGATTTTTTGATCTGGGTAATTTCGGCTTCTTTTTCGGGATCAATGCCAATAATCAAAGCCCCCGCCGACGATTCAGAGCTGTTGATCATGCCTTGGTTTTTGATACGTTGGGTAAAAGCTTGGATCTCAGTGCTGTGTTCAGAGAGAATCCGCTCCACGGTTTGGGGCTTTTGGATCCGTTTTTTAATCACAGGATTATCGGCAAAGCCCAACTGATGAATTTGAAGATGGCCGGTATGGGCCTGAATCGCATTTTCAACCGTCTGGCGCATATAGCCCTGCACGAAAGACAGACAGAAAATCGTGCCCACAAAACCAATCGCCACCACAATCGCCATGATCAGGGTGCGTCTGAAATTGCGGTAGAGATTGCGCCAGGAAATCTTGAATAAGGTATTCATGCAGCACTCCTTTAAGTATGTTTTAAAGCGTCAAGCGGTTCAAGCCGCGCCGCTTTGATGGCCGGGTAAAGAGCTGCCAGCATCGAAAAAACTAAAATCAGCAAACTGAAGACGACAAACATATAGGTTTGCGGATTGGCGGGCAATTGGGTCAGCGAGCTGATGCCCATATCCTCATACATTTCGGTCATCGAAGAAAGATCGATCGGGTGAAGCAAAAAATAATAGGAAATTGCCCCCCCACTCAGATTGCCAACAAGAATTCCCAAAAGCGTTAAAAACAGAGTCTCATACATCACCAGTCCAAAAATCTGGCGGGGTGAAGTACCCAGTGCTTTTAAAACCCCAAACTCCTGAATACGCTCCATAATCGTCATAAACACGGTATTGAGAATGCCAAAGGCAATAATGATCATCATAATCAGCATCAGCAGACGGTTCCCGGCATTTTTAAAGGCCATGATGTCCACCAGTTCAGGGGCAATCTCATTCCAACCCAAAACCTCATAAAGCGCAGGATCTAATTTCTGTTTAAAGTCTGCCAGCACACCCGGAATATCCTGGGAAAGTGGCAAGCGCACACTGATCAGAGACACCTGTCCGTGCATCGAAAAGAGTTCATCGGCATCGGCCAAATGCATATAAAAACCATTGTCCAAATCGCCCTGCCCCGTATGGTAAACCCCCACAATCTGGTAAAGTTCACTGCCTGTGGAGCCATCGGCCCCTTGTACCATGGCGGCCAGCTGATCGCCTATTTTGGCTTCCAGTTTTTCAGCCAGCTTGTCTCCGATCAAAATCTCCTGTTGAGCCTGCGCACTGAGATAGCGGTTTTCAGGCGGTGGCTGGGGGTAAAGCCGGGGGTATTTTTCTGCCAGTTTTTGCGGCTTCATGATTTTTTGTTGAAAGGTGCTGATTTGGGCTTCTTTTTCTGGGTCTATCCCCACAATCACCGCAATATTGGTATTTTCACCCACACTCACCATGCCTCCCCCCATAATCCGGGGAGTCCAGGTCTGCACCAGGGGTTCGGATTTGAGCAGATTCTCAAGCGCTGGCGTAATCGCAAAGGCCTCTGCCAAGGTTTGGTTTTCCTGGTAATCTTTGGCATGAATTTGCAGCGAGCCCAAATTGAGCTCAATCGCCCCTTTAAAAATCTGTTCCTGGGTGCCACTGACAATCGCCTCCAGAAAAATACACAAAAACAAACCAAAACCAATCATGGTCAGGGTTAAAGCCGAACGGCGCCTGTTGCGCCAAATATTTCTCCAGGCAATCGCGATAAAGGTATTCATGGCTGGGTTTCCTTTTCCTCTGAGAGAAAGAGTTCAAGTATGCGACGGTCAAAGATCTGAATCGAATCGACAGCAACCCCCAAAATACGCGCCACGGCATATTCAAAGGCCTGTAATTTTTCCTGAATAATCGCCCTGTTCTCAGCTCTGTTTTCATCGTTTAAAAAATAGGGCATGAGTGCATCGCTCAAGTTCAAGTGCAGACTGCAGATCAATTCAGCAACGGCATGGGGCATGAGCGTATCAAAGCATTGCTCAGCAAGTCCCTGCGCAATAATGGTTTCATAGGCGGGCTGAATCAAGGCAATAGACTTCTGTTTCCATTTTTCACGGAAACGCAGATTGCTGTCGCTGTAAATGGCACGGGCCATCAAGAGCATGGTTTCTTTTTTTTCTACTTTTTTAAGCCCGGCTGCAAGAAAGAGCTGATTGAGTTTTTCCAAAGCATTGAGATCCTGCCGGGACACAATCGCGTAAACAGGCGCTAAAACCGCCTCGCTTTCACGATCAATCAATTTTTCTAAAAGTGCTTCTTTGGATTTGAAATAATGGTAAAACGTGCCCTTGGCAATTTCTACCGTGTCAATAATCGTTTGAATGGAGGTATCTTCATAGCCATTTTGCATAAACAGCACCAAGGCCGTGTCGAGAATCTGGTTCAAACGGGCATCATAGGGCTTGGGTTCTCGGGCCATCACAAACGCACCTTTCGACCGACCGTCGGTCAGTACGTTTTTATCTTAACGGGAGTTCTGATTTTTGTCAATTTTGATTTTTTTCTATCACTTTTCGAACCTGTCCATAAAATCACGGCGAGGGTCTGCCTGCTTTAGCTGGCAGGTAAGGCCTACAGTTCTTGAATGATCGCTTAGTTTTGGGTTGGATCGTTGAGAATTCCCATATAGAGCGGTATATAGTGCTCCCCATTGTCAAGACAGCAAATCATGCAACTTTAACTCCCTGGTCTGAGGGTTCTGCAAAGTACACTTGATCTGGGGTCAA